>SVJL01000004.1 GCA_015068985.1 Oscillospiraceae bacterium | reverse complement strand
TGTTACCATTACATCATACCCCTAAAGAGCGCCATATTAAGTTTTTATTATGCAGTATTTGCAACATAGGAACACGGCTTTGGAGACCACTGCTCTACCAACTGAGCTATACCCCTATGTCAAATTCGCAACATTGATATTATATCTCAAAAAACTCCGTATGTCAACATCTTTTTTTAAAAAATTTTATAAAATATATGTTTTTTATTGACAAATACTTAGTTTTTTTAAAAAAGAGGTTGACAATTCCTCTTTGTTATGATACAATATCTCTTGTTCTTGAAACACATTTGGAGAGGTGTCCGAGTGGTTTAAGGAGCTAGTCTTGAAAACTAGTGATGCGAAAGCACCCAGAGTTCGAATCTCTGCCTCTCCGTTTTTTTTCTTAATATTTAACTTGGCAATGACTATGAAACAGCCGTCATTGCACCGGTGCGGAGAAGTACTCAAGAGGCTGAAGAGGCGCCCCTGCTAAGGGTGTAGGTCGGGTAACCGGCGCGAGAGTTCAAATCTCTCCTTCTCCGGAACAAAAAGACAAGCGTAAGCTTGTCTTTTTTGCTGTATAGGAATTTACGCTGAATTTAGTTCGCGAGAACAAATGCTAACTATATTTGGCTCGTGACATGGGTGCAGGCTCAGCCTGCTTTTTTGATTTCCGGATGATATTTGAACCGAGCGCCGGAGACCGGCAAGAGAGAGACGTTTGCGAGTGCTGCCTATGGCAGGATGAGCGAACAATAAGGAGTGGCAGTAACAAAGCGAAGCATAAGCTGATGTTACAACGGTTCGAAAAATCTATCTTCTTAATAAAAAATACTTGCATTATAAATACATATATGCTATAATAAATCTTGCCAAACATGTTAATAAAATTCACCGATGTTTGTATTTTTTTGTCTTTCGGCAAAAATACACGCTCTTTTTACATTCATTGGTGAAAATGTAAAAACATGTTTGGCGACATGAGCTGTGTATTTTTCGTGCATGGCTTGCCATGCACTTTTTTTATAAAATTTTTTCTATACTCATATGTTTAATTGAGAATTTAAACAAACATTGAATTTGAGCACTAACCAGCCAATCATATGCTTTTTGAAACGGCATTGCTTATCGGTTTTAAAAATCAAATTTTTTTGCCGAAAATCAATGCAAAATCAGTTTCCGCTTCACCGCATTGATTTAGAAAATTCTGTTCGACGGCTGACAGCCGGAGTTTAATTTTCGGTCGGCAAAAAATGTAGATTTTTAAAATGCCAAAGGCAAGATAAGCACCGAAAGTGAAGAAAAGCATATATCTGGCGAATTATAGGTAAATTATATTAAATTATTTTTACAATACTAAAACGCATTCTCTCATTGTTGTCACACAAATACAAAAAAGACCGCAGCTGCGGTCTTTTTTGTGTTTTAATAATTAAAATTTAATCTTTTATTCTTCAGTTGTTTCTTCCTCAGTGTTTTCTTCATCTTCTTTTGCTGTTGAGGCAATTGCAACAACCTTAACGCCGTCGGCAATTTTCATAACTCTTACACCCTGAGTCACTCTGCCAAATTCGCTGATTTCATCTGTGCTCATTCTGATTATAACACCGTCGGAGGTTATAGACATAAGGTCGTCATTTTCTTTGATAATAACCATACCTGCAAGAGGTCCTGTTTTTTCGGTAATATTATAACCTGTAACACCCTTGCCGGCTCTGTTCTGACATTTGAACTCTTTAATGTCGGTTTTCTTGCCATAACCGTTTTCAGAAACAGAAAGCACCTTACATTCATCATCACACACACTGCCGCCTATAACATAGTCGCCATCTCTGAGTTTAATGCCCGTAACACCGGTTGCACCTCTGCCCATAGGTCTGACATCAGACTGACTGAATTTGATACACATACCATTTTTTGTTGCAAGAATGATATTGTGATTTTCTTCTGTTAATGCAACCTTAATCAATTCATCTTCTTCTCTGAGTCCAATTGCAATTATGCCGCCTTTACGGTTTGTATCATACTGGTCAAGAGCTGTTTTCTTAACAAAACCGTCTTTTGTTATCATTGTAAGATACTTATCGGATTCAAATTTTTCAATGGGTATTGTTGCAGTTATTTTTTCATCCTTTTCGAGAGGAAGCAAATTAACAATTGCTGTTCCCTTTGCCTGTCTGCCCGATTCGGGAATACGGTATCCTTTTATTTTATACATTCTTCCTTTATTGGTAAAGAAAAGAATATAG
Organism: Oscillospiraceae bacterium; assembly: GCA_015068985.1. GTDB lineage: Bacteria > Bacillota > Clostridia > UMGS1810 > UMGS1810 > RGIG1828. The sequence goes on along the minus strand of SVJL01000004.1, from coordinate 56,669 downwards.
TCGTGAGAAGAACAGGTGAAAATATTCTCTACAAAATCTTCTTCTCTTGTGGACAATCCCGAAATTCCTCTTCCGCCTCTGTGCTGAACCTTATATGTGTCGGCAGGAATACGTTTTATGTAGCCAAAATGAGTCATTGTTATAACACATTTTTCTTCTTCAATAAGGTCTTCATCGTCAATAAAGTCGATAGCAGGCTCTAAGGTGGTTAGTCTTTCGTCACCATATTTGTCACGAATTTCGATGAGTTCATCTTTTATCTGTTCCATGAGTTTGTCGTGGTCATTCAAAAGGAGGCGGTATTCTTCACATTTTGCCGAAAGCTCCTTATATTCATTTTCAATTTTTTCTCCATTTAGCTTCTGGAGCTGACCAAGTCTCATATCAAGAACGCTCTGAGCCTGAATATCACTCATTCCGTAGCGTTCCATAAGTCTTTCTTTAGCATCATCATATGAATTTCTGATAATGTTAATTATTTCATCAATATTTGAAAGAGCAATTCTCAAGCCTTCCAGAATGTGCATTCTTGCTTCGGCTTTTTCAAAATCAAATTTTGTTCTACGTGTAACAATTTCTTCCTGAAATTTTATGAATTGTTCTAAAATTTCTTTAAGTCCCATTGTTTTTGGTTTGCCGTCTTTTATGGCAAGCATATTAATGGAAAAACTATCCTGAAGTCGGGTAAACTTAAAGAGCTGATTGAGTATTACCTGAGGATTTGCATCTCTTTTAAGAAAAATTTCAAGTCTGATGCCAACACGGTCTGAAGAATGGTCGTCAATGTCGGAAAGTCCTTCAATTCTTTTTTCTTTAACCATTTCTGCAATTGATTCAACAAGCATTTTTTTGTTGACCTGATAGGGAAGCTCGGTTACTATGATTGAAGATGTTCCGTCTTTTCTTTCTTCAATTTCTGTTTTTGCTCTGATGATAATTTTTCCTCTGCCGGTTGCATAAGCACTTCTTATTCCCGATTTTCCCATAATTGACGCTTTTGTAGGAAAGTCGGGACCTTTGATGTGTTCCATAAGCTCTTCAACGGTTATTTCAGGGTCATCAATCTGAGCAATAACACCATCCAAAACCTCTGTCAGATTGTGGGGCGGAATGTTAGTTGCCATACCAACGGCAATACCTGAGCTTCCGTTAACCAAAAGAGTTGGGATTCTTGTTGGCAAAACAAGAGGCTCTTTTCTTTTTTCATCAAAGTTGGGAGCAAAATCTACAGTGTTTTTTTCAATGTTTTCGAGCATCACGTTCGACAGCTTGCTCATTCTTGCCTCAGTATAACGGTAGGCAGCCGGAGGGTCTCCATCAACCGAACCAAAGTTACCGTGACCGTCGATGAGAGGATATCTCATCGAAAAATCCTGAGCAAGACGTACCATCGCATCATAAACCGATGCGTCACCGTGAGGATGATAACGACCAATAACGTTACCAACGGTTGTTGCAGATTTAAAGAATGGTTTGTCCACTGTGAGATGTTCTTCATACATCGAATAAAGAATTCTTCTGTGAACCGGTTTAAGACCGTCCCTCACGTCTGGCAAAGCTCTTGCCACAATAACACTCATTGCATAATCTATAAAAGCTTCTCTCATTCTTTGTTCAATATCTATGTTCACAATTTTTTGTGTGTCAAAATATTCTTCAAAATGAGAATCTTCATATTTTTTGTTTTTTGCCATTTTTTTCATTCCTCTCGCAGAATTTTTGTTTCATCACACATCAAGATTTGTTACATACTGTGCGTTTTCTTCAATAAAGATTCTTCTGGGTTCAACTTCATCGCCCATAAGTATGCTGAATATCTGATCTGCTTTTTCTGCATCTTCAAGTGTGACTTTTAAAAGAATTCTGTTTTTAGGATCCATTGTTGTTTCCCAAAGTTCTTCGGGATTCATTTCACCAAGACCTTTATAACGGCTGATGTCTACCTTTGCGTTAGGATCGCCGTCTTTAAATTCTTCGCTTATTCTGTCTCTTTCTTCATCGCTGAACGCAACCTCACTCTTTTTACCTCTTGTGAGTTTATAGAGAGGAGGCTTTGCAAGATAAATGTGACCTGTTTCAACAAGAGGACGCATAAATCTGAAGAAGAAAGTTAAAAGAAGAGTCTGAATATGAGCACCATCAACGTCGGCATCGGCCATTATTATGATTTTGTCGTATCTTAATTTTTCGATGTTAAATTCTCCTGCAATGCCTGTTCCAAGTGCCTGAATAACAGGAGTGAGCTTGTCATTACCATAAACTTTGTCGGCTCTTGCTTTTTCAACGTTTAGCATTTTTCCCCAAAGAGGTAAAATTGCCTGATATTTGCTGTCACGGCCGTTTTTGGCACTGCCGCCCGCCGAATCACCCTCGACTATGTATATTTCTGTTTTAGTGGGGTCTTTAACAATACAATCTGTGAGTTTTCCCGGAAGTGTGCTTGAGCCAAGAGGTGTTTTTCTGGTTGCTTCTCTTGCTTTTCGTGCTGCAATTCTTGCTCTTGATGCCATCATCGCCTTTTCAATTATGGCTTTTCCTACCTGAGGATTTTCTTCAAGCATATCTGCAAGCTTTTCTTTAACCATATTTTCCACAAGACCTCTCATTTCTGAGTTGCCAAGCTTTGTTTTGGTCTGACCTTCAAACTGAGGTTCTTCAAGCTTTACAGAAATTACTGCAATAAGACCTTCTCTTGCATCTTCGCCGGTGAGTTCTTCATCATCTTTCATGAGCTTATATTTTTTTGCATAATCAACAAGCACCTTTGTGAGAGCCGATTTAAAGCCTGTTTCGTGAGTACCGCCCTCTGTGGTTGAAATGTTGTTGGCAAATGATTCTATAACTTCATCATATCCCGATGACCACGAAAGTGCCACCTCTGCCATAGAACCGTTCTTTTCACCGCTAACATATATAACATCCTCGTGAATAGTCTCTAAGCTTTCTTTTCTTTTTTTCTTTTCTCCAAAAAGATAAGAAACAAAGTTTTTTATACCGCCGTCATAATGAAGAAACTCCGATACCTCTTCTTCACCTCTGAGGTCGGTAAATTTAATTTTTATTCCACCATTCAAAAATGCCTGTTCTCTGAGTCTTTTAAGCAAAGTGTCATATTCGTATACTGTTTCTTCAAAAATTTCACCATCTGCCCAAAATGTTACTTCTGTGCCTGTTTTATCTGTCTTTCCTATAATTTCAACTTCGCCCTGAGGCACACCTCTTTCAAATTTTCTAAGATGAATGTTTTTACCATCCCATACTTTAACCTCTAATTTTGTTGAAAGAGCGTTAACAACCGATGCACCAACACCGTGAAGACCACCCGACACCTTATATCCTCCACCGCCAAATTTTCCTCCGGCGTGAAGAACTGTAAAAATAACATCAAGAGTAGATATGCCCATTTTAGGATGAATACCCGTTGGCATACCTCTTCCGTTATCTCTTACTGTTACAGAATTATCTTTGTTGAGAGTAACATCTATTGTGTCACAAAATCCTGCCAAAGCTTCATCAATACTGTTGTCTACAATTTCATAAACAAGATGATGAAGACCTCTTATGGATGTTGATCCAATATACATACCCGGTCTTTTTCTGACAGCTTCAAGACCTTCCAAAACCTGAATTTGACTTTCGTCATAGTTGTTGATGTTTTCTGACATAATTTTCATCCTTTCATATAAAAAGACTTAAATTCAGTTTATATCAATAAAATTTCATACTAATTCCTGCTCTTTTGCTTAGTGTTGAAGAAGATATTGGTGAAATATACACCTTTTCTTTTCCTTTTTCTTCAACAACAATAAATGAACGTGGCAAATCTTCTTCGCTCACATTAATAACTTTACCCTCAAGAGTTGCATTTTTAAAATATTCCTGAGTTATTTTTGAGGTTGAAGTGTTGTCGAGATCAAATATAGCAACAATATATTTTTTATTTACCGATATATCCGATCCAAGATGAAGATACATTGTATCACCTTATTTTTCTTTTATAATATTTCCTTCTTCTACCCTGAACACAAAGCTATCTGAATTTTCAAAAAATTCTTCTTTATCGGTACATGTGATAATAACCTGCTTATTTTTTATGTTATTCAAGAAAAATTTTCTTCTTTCTTCATCGAGTTCACTCATAATATCATCTAAAAGAAGAATTGGCGATTGAAGTGTTTTTTCTTCAATAATTTCACATTCCGAAAGCTTTAATTTTAAAACACAAGATCTCATCTGACCCTGAGAACCAAATTTTTTTATGTTTATTCCATTCATAAAAATATCAAAATCGTCTCTGTGAGGCCCTGTGAGAGTTATTCCTTTTTCTAAATCTCTTTCTCTTGTCATTTTTAACTGTTCAAAAAAATTATATTCACTTTCAAAATCACCTTTGATGCTTGGTTCATATACAAGTTCTATTTTTTCTGTCATATTATTATCTTCTGTTATGAGATTAACTGTTTCGTTAATTTTTTTTATGGCTTCATTTCTCATTTTAGAAATTTTAGCACCCACAGATGCCAGCTTTTCATCCCATACATCAAGAGTAGAGAGCATTTTTTTGTTTTTTTGTTTTAAAAGATTGTTTCTCTGTTTTAATACCTTATAATAAATTATTAAGTTTTTAAAATAAGATGGTTTTATCTGACTTATGAAAGAATCCAAAAACTGTCTTCTTATTCCCGGACCTTCTTTTACAAGATTAAGGTAATCGGGTGTAAAAATAACAATATTGTATTCTCCCACAATTTCACTTAATCTTTCAATCTGAGCACCATTTAATTTTATGCTCTTTTTGTCCGACAAAAAAATTGTTGCATTGCTTTCATAATCTTCTTTAACAAAGTCGGCATCAATTTTTGCCCATTCTTCATTAAATTTTATAACTTCTTTTTCTTTTATGCATCTGAATGATTTACCGTTTGAAAAAAAGTAGACACCTTCAATAATATTTGTTTTTCCCTGACCGTTTTTTCCATAAATTATGTTTGTTTTTGGGCAAAACTCTATTGTCTGATTTTTATAGTTTCTGAAATTTGTAAGACTCAAATTTTTTATATACATTATACTACCTTTAATTCAAACTTTTCTTCATCCAAATCTACAATAACAATATCTCCTGCATAAAGCTTTCTGCCTCTTCTGGTTTCTTCTTCACTGTTAACAGTAACACAGCCTGATTTTATCATTTCTTTTGCTTCTGCACCGTCATAAGAAATACCAGCAAATTTTATGAGCTGATCAAGCTTTATAAATGGAGTGTTAATTTTTATTTCTGTCATATCAAATCACCTTTAGTTTTTGAGTTCCATAGGAAGAACCATATAAAGATAAGAATCTCCCTCTAATGGTTTTATAACAAAGGGACCTCTCATATTTGTAAATTCAAATGATGCATATTCATCTTCAATACATTTTAATGCATTTAATATGAGTCGTGAATTTACACCAATTCTCAAATCTTCACCATATTTATCCACATCAATTTTTTCACAGAAGTTACCAAACTTAGAAATACATTCAACAGTAATTTCTGAATTTTTGAGTTTTAAAACAACGGGAATTTTTGGGTCATCATAGTTTATGATAATTGATGCTCTTTCAATCATTTCTCTGAAAGCTTTAACATTTATCTGAGCAGTGATTGAAGGCTCGGGTGGAATAAGACGGTTATAATCTATAAATTCACCCTGCAAAAGACGAGACACAATTGTAAAAGAATCATATTTGAACATAACACTTGATTCATCAATAAAGATATCCACAATTGTGGAATCATCTTTTAATATTTTTAACACATCAGACAAAACCTTTCCGGGCACAACAAACCTGAAATCGGAAAGTGATGTTTCGGGAATAATCTGATTTCTGAGAGCAAGACGTGTGCGGTCAATTGCAACGGCTTTCATATTGCTTTTGTTAATTTCAAAGCATATACCCATAAGAATTGGTTTGCTTTCATCATCAGAAACAGCAAACAATGTGTTTTTTATAATATCTTTAAAGTTTTTGGAATATATTCTAATATTATTAGATTCTTCAACTTTTGAAATTTCAGGATATCCTTCACTTGAAAGATACAAAATGTTAAACATTGTGTTTTCACAAATGATTTTTATTTCATTATTTTCGGAAGTATAAAGCTTTACTTTTCCGTCGGGAATGTTTCTTATAATATCATAAAAAATTCTGGAATCAACAATAAGTGTGCCTCCCTCTTCAATGTCGGCATCAAACACACTTTCAATAGATATATTGCCGTCGCTTCCGGTTAATTTTATATTGTCAGAAACTTCAATTTTCATTCCTTTTAAAATATCAACAGGATTGTTGGGTGCAATTGCTTTGGATACAATTTCGATAGATTTTAAAAGAACTTCCTTTTCACATGAGAATTTCATTTTATCGGCTCCTTATATATATAATAATAAATATATAATAATAGATTAGCAGTAGTAGAAGTAGGAGTGTGGAAAAGATGGAAAACACCATAAAAGCCTGTTACAGACAATGTTTTGATTATGGATAAATATATTGATTCTTGTCCACACTTAAAATTTAAAAAGTTTATAAAAATTTGATATGTATAAATTATCAACACTATGTTAATAATATATGGATAAATAATCTTGATAACTTATTAAAAACCTTAAACGATGAGTCTTTCAGATGTTGATAAAATTAATTTTTAAGGTCATTTGTTATGTCATTTATTATTTTTTCCACATTTGCATCTGATGCTTTATTTTTTTGGATTTTTTCAATAGCGTGCATAACTGTGGTGTGGTCTTTTCCTCCAAACAAATTACCTATCTGTTTTAAAGAAAGCTCCGTTTCATTTTTTAATATATACATAGCTATCTGACGGGGAAATGCAATATTTTGAGAGCGGGAGCTGCTCTTTAAGTCGTTTTCTCTTAAATTAAAATATTTTTCCACATTTCCGATGATAAGCTCAGGTGTAATTTTCTTTTTCTTTTCATTTATAATGTCTTTTAATGCTTCTTCTGCAAGTTCAATGTTGATTTCTTTTTTAATGAGCATATGATGGAGCATTATTTTTTTGATTGCACCTTCAAGCTCTCTGATGTTTGATTTTATTCTTTTTGCTATATATTCATACACCTCGTCGGGAATTTCAATTCTCAGCTGATATGCTTTTTTGCGCAAGATTGCGAGCCTTGTTTCATAATCGGGAGGGTTAATGTCGATTGGAGCACCGCACTCAAAACGTGTTATAAGTCTTTCCATAAAGGTTGGAAGATCTTTCGGTGGACGGTCGGCAGTTATAATGATTGTTTTGTTTGATTGATAAAGTTCATTGAATGTGTGGAAAAATTCTTCCTGAGTTGCTTCTTTATCGCAAATAAACTGAATATCGTCAACCATTAAAATATCAACAGTTCTGTATTTGTCTCTGAATTTTTGCATTGTATCTGTTCTGATAGAATTAATCATATCATTTGTAAACTGTTCGCTCGACACATACAAAATTTTCTTGCTCATATCATTTTTGAGCACATAGTTGCCTATAGCGTGCATAAGGTGGGTTTTTCCAAGACCAACACCGCCGTACAGGAAAAGGGGGTTACAATCTTTTGCTCTGTTTTCGGCAATTGCAAAGCTTGTTGCGTGTGCAAGCTGGTTTGATTTTCCTATAACAAAGCTGTCGAAGGTGTAGAGCGGGTTAAGATTTGTTGCTTTAATAATATTTTTTTCTTTAATTTCGGTGAGGTTACTGTTAACGATGATGCTTAGTTCAATATCTCTGCCGGTAACAAAACGCAGAGCATTTTTTAAAAGGTCTGTATATCTTAAATTAATCATTTCCTTATTATATTCGTAAGGAACTTTCATTTTAAGATGAGTTTCGGTTAGTTCTATGGGAATAATGGTTTCAATCCAGGTTGTATAGCTCACTTGCATCAAAGAAAATTCGGGTTTTATTATTTCGAGCACTTGCTTCCATATTTCTATTAAATTTTCCATATGCATTTTTTCCTTTCTTAAAATTTTATGTTATTTCACAATTCGCCCAATATAAATATCTTATCATAAAAACTATTATAACACAAAAAAAATAACTTTTCAAGCTTTTTTATTAAAACCTGAAAAGTTATAAATAAAATATTATTTTTCGCTAAAAAGGGCAAAATTTTTAATATTTTAATGTTTGGTCATAAAATATCTATGTTTTTCAGGGTTTCGAGAGCCCTGTTTGCAAGATATTCATTTTTTTCTCTTTTTTTGCGAATTTTTTTGTCGCAGGGAGAAATAATTCCGAATGTAACATTCATAGGCTGAAAATTTTTTATGGTGTCGTCGGTAATATAATGGCAAAGTCCGCCGAGGGCGGTTTCTTTAGGAAAAACAATCATTTCTTCGCCTTTGAGCATTTTTGCCATATTTATTCCTGCAACCATTCCTGAAGATGCAGATTCAATATAGCCTTCAACACCTGTTATCTGACCTGCAAAAAAAATTTTATCACTCTTTTTTGTTTGATAGGTAGGATTCAAAAGAGATGGAGAATTGATAAAAGAATTACGGTGCATAACACCGTAGCGGACAAATTCGGCATTTTCAAGACCGGGAATCATTGAAAAAACTCTTTTTTGCTCTCCGAATTTTAAATGAGTCTGAAAACCTACAATATTATAAAGGCTTCCTTCTTTGTTGTCCATTCTCAGCTGAACAACGGCATAGGGAATTTTGTTATTGCCGGGAAGTTCAAGACCAACAGGCTTTAGTGGACCAAACAAAAGAGTGTCTTTTCCTCTTTTTGCCATTGTTTCAACGGGCATACATCCCTCAAACACAACCTGATTGTCGGCATCGTGAAGATGGGCAAGCTCTGCAGTGGTGAGTGCTTCCCAAAAAGCCTCATATTCTTCTTTTGTCATAGGGCAGTTAATATAGTCGGGATCGCCCTTGTCGTATCTGGCTTTTTTGTAGGCTTTTGTCATATCAATGCTATCGTAGGTAACAATGGGTGCTGCAGCATCAAAAAAGTGGAGACAATCTTCACTTTCAAAAAATTCATTGATGTTTTCATAAAGCTTTCCTGATGTGAGTGGGCCTGATGCAACAATTGTGTATTCATCGGGGTTGATTGACTCAATTTCTTCACATATCACTTCAATAAGGGGGTGATTTTTAATTTTTTTTGTAACAAGAGAAGAAAATTCTTCTCTGTCAACAGCCAATGCTCCGCCTGCGGGCACCCGTGTGGAGTCGGCACATTCCATAATAAGAGATGAGCATCTTCTCATTTCTTCTTTCAAAAGACCCACAGCGTTTTCCACATTTGCAGCTCTAAGAGAATTTGAACACACAAGCTCTGCAAAACCTGAAGATTTGTGAGCTGGAGAATATTTTGAAGGCTTCATTTCATAAAGTTTAACATTTATTCCTCTTTTTGCAAGCTGCCATGCTGCTTCGCACCCTGCCAAACCTGCACCGATAACTTTTACAGTTGTCACAAAATCACCTTCTTCATAAGTTATAAAAAAATTCTATCCACATTATCCATTTTTTCCACATATAAAAATTTCCACAATTCGTTCTATTAGCTTCTCTTTGCAACTGAATGAGTACTTGATTTTTATAAATTATTGTTTAGCGAACTGATTAGGTTAGAGCGAAAGGCTCCCCTGTGCAAGGGGAGCTGTCAGCGAAGCTGACTGAGGGGTTGTTTTTTAAAAAAATTATTTACAATCCCTCCACCAAGCAAAGCTTGGTCCCCCTCCCTTTACACAAGGGAGGCAACGCTTCAGCTCAATTTCATCGAATATATAAACAATAATTTATCATATAGTTGATGTCAAATAATTCACTAATATACGAGGCAAGATAAGCACCTAAAGCTGCGAAAAACATATGAATGGCGTGCTATCTTCCATATGCTCACCCAACTTATGTTAAAATCATTTATTTTTTTCTGAGCAGACAGGACAATATTTTTTGTTTCCTCTTGTAAGCTTTTCATACATAATTCCACCGCAATCGGGGCATTTTTCGGAGGTTGGTCTGTCCCATGAGGTAAAGCTGCAATCGGGATAGTTTGTGCACCCAAAGAATATTTTACCTCTTTTGGATTTTTTCTCAATAACAGGAGCACCGCAGTCGGGGCATCCAACGCCGATTTCTTTAACAATTGCTTTTGTGTTGCGGCATTTTGGAAAAGATGGACAAGCGAGAAATTTGCCGAATTTGCCGTGTTTATACACCATCATTGCACCGCATTTGTCACACACAACGTCGGATTCTTCGTCTTTAATTTCAATGTCGCCTATTTTTTCTTCGGCAACTTCAAGAGTTTTCATAAACGGGTCATAAAATTCGCTTATAATGTTTCTCCAGTTTTCTCTTCCTTCTTCAACCATATCCAGGCTTTCTTCCATATTGGCAGTGAAGGTAACATCTACAATATTTTCAAAATGCTCGGTCATAAGGTCGTTAACAATCATTCCAAGCTCTGTGGGAATAAGATTTTTTTTGTTTCTCACAATGTATCCTCTGTTGATAATAGTTGTGATGGTTGGAGAATAGGTGCTTGGTCGGCCAATGCCTTTTTCTTCCAGAGTTTTGACCAAAGAAGCTTCGGTATATCTTTGTGGGGGTTGGGTGAAGTGCTGATTTGCTTCAACTGTGTTGCATTTTAATTCTTCACCCTCTTCAAGAGGCACAATTTTTGAAATTTTTTCTTCTTCAGTGTCTTTGCTTTCTGTGTAGAGTGCAGTGAAGCCGTCGAAGCTTATGCTCTGACCGGATGCTTTGAATGTGAATTTGCCGGCGTCGATGTTGGCATTGAGTGAATCATATATTGCATCTTTCATCTGGCAGGCGATGAAGCGTTCCCAAATGAGCTTATAGAGCTTATACTGGTCGGCAGAAAGAGAAGCCTTTATGCTGTCGGGAGTGATTTGTGCTTCCGATGGTCTTATGGCTTCGTGAGCATCCTGAGCAGTCTTTTTTGTTTTATATATTTTTGCCGACTTTGGCAAATATTCTTCGCCGTAGTGATTCAATATGAAATTCCTTGCATCGCTGACGGCATCATCAGAGAGACGGAGAGAGTCGGTTCTCATGTAGGTTATAAGACCGATGTGACCTTTTCCTTTAATGTTGATTCCCTCATAAAGCTGCTGTGCCGCCTGCATTGTGCGTGCAGTGGTAAAGCCGAGCTTTCTTCCTGCTTCCTGCTGCAGAGAGCTTGTGATAAAGGGAGCGGGAGAGGTTTTTGTTTTTTTGCTGAGCTTAACTGAGCTAACAATGAATTTTTCGTTTTTCAAAGAATCCAGAATTTCATTTGCCGAGCCTTCGGAAGAAAGCTCTTTTTTCTTTCCGCTTATGCCATAAAATTTTGCATTAACTTTTTTCTTACCTTTTAAAAGCTCTGCGTCAATTGTCCAATATTCGGTTTCTGTAAATTCGTTAATTTCATTTTCTCTGTCACAAATAAGCTTTGTTGCAACCGACTGAACTCTGCCGGCACTAAGCCCTTTTTTTACTTTTTTCCACAAAAGAGGACTGATTTTGTAACCAACAATTCTGTCGAGCACACGTCTTGCCTGTTGAGCATCAACCAGCTTTTCGTCAATTTCTCTTGGCTCTTTTATTGCTGCAGTAACAGCTTTTTTTGTTATTTCATTAAAGGTTATGCGGCATTTTGAATGAATGTCGATTCCGAGGGTGTTGGCAAGATGCCAGCTTATTGCTTCGCCTTCGCGGTCAGGGTCGGTTGCGAGATATATTTTTGATGCATTCTTTGCATCTTTTTTGAGTGATTTTATGAGGTCGCCTTTTCCCCTGATTGTTATATAACGGGGCTCAAAATTGTTTTCGACGTCAATTGCAAGCTGACTTTTTGGAAGGTCTATAACGTGGCCCATGCTGGCAACAACGTTATAACCTTTGCCAAGATATTTTTTTATGGTTGTTGCTTTAGACGGTGATTCGACAATAACTAATTTTTCAGACATAACTTCCTCCGGTTAATTTATTTTAACACCAGCATATACATATCGGTGCCTGTTCTTTTTATAATATCTTTAACTTCCATAAACAAAAGAGTTGAGCTCAGTTCCGACAGTGAAAGCCCCGTTGCATAAGAAAGACCGTCAATGTTTAGCATTTCTTCTCTTTCAAGTGCTTTTATTATGGCTTCTTCTTTTTCGTCGGTGGTATTATATGAGCTTTTATCATTATTTATTTCATCATCTCGTTCGTTTTTGAAAACTCCGTAATAAGAGCAAACATCGTCCGCTCCCGTAACAGCCACAGCACCCTGACGGATAAGCTCGTTTGTGCCGCCCGAAAGCTTTGATGTTATGTTGCCCGGAACGGCAAAAAGGTCTTTGCCGTATTTTTTTGCCCACTGGGCAGTGATTAGAGAACCGCTTTTTAAATTAGCTTCGGTAACGACAGTTCCCATAGAGAGAGCGGCAATAATTTTGTTTCTTTCGGGAAAATAAAATTTTTCGGGGTGTGTTGAAAGAGGATATTCGCTGATTATCATTCCAACCTCTTCAATTTTTTTTGAAAGCTCATAGTTGCCTTTCGGATACACAATATCAACTCCGCAACCAAGAACTGCAACTGTTGGTGCTCCGCATTCAACGGCTGAGCGGTGAGCAACAGAGTCTACCCCGTCTGCCATTCCGCTAACAACAACAAAACCTGACCTTGCAAGCTTTGTTGAAATTTCGGCGGTTATGCTTTTGCCGTAGCTTCCGGGTGTGCGGGAACCAACAACCGACACACACTGCATCCGGTTAAGGTTAAGATTTTTTCCTTTAACATACAGCACAGAAGGAAAAGAAGAAATGCAAAAAAGCTGCTTGGGGTAGCTTTCCATATCTCGGGTGATAATCCGCACTTTGTTTTTTTCAAGAGAGGAAATGTATGGACTCAGGCTGTTGAGGCTTTTGTCACACAAACGGTTAATTTCTTCTTCTTTCAAAAAAGAAAGCTTTTCATAATCTTCCCTTTGAGCAGCATATATATTATCAATATCCGAAAATTCGTCATACAATTTAATCATATGAGACTTGGGTATTTTGCAAAGGTAACTGAGCCAAAGCCATTTTTGGGTTCTCAATGCAGTCATTTTCTCCCTTCTTTATAATAAAAGCGGTTTTGCCGCACATTATGTAAAAAAATTGTTTTTTGCACCATATGAATTTTTGAACGGCATTATTTACAGTACAACAAAATTTTTGATTTGTAAAGAGGAAATTTTAAAATTTTTTCTACTATATTAATTAAAATCAAATAAAAAACAGCCGAATTAGTAAAATTGCACATATTTTTTTGTATATTTTTGTCATATAAAACATTATATAAAAAAAGGAAAATGTGAAACTTTAACGAAAATATAAGTTATAGGCAAAATATTCGATTCATCACAGGGTTTCCTGCCGGAACTTTTGCTTAAAAATATTCTAATATTAAATAAAATACGCCAAAACAAAATTTAAAGGAGGATGTATTAATTATGGCTGCAACAAAGGATATCAGAAACGTTTGTCTCATCTCACACGGCAACGCCGGTAAAACTTCACTTGTTGAGGCAATGCTCTATAACGGCAAGCTTATAGACAGATTCGGAAGAATAGAAGACGGTAACACCGTATCGGACTATGATAATGAAGAAATTAAGAGAAAAATCTCTGTTAATACATCTCTTATCAGCTTCGACTGGAACGACAAAAAGATGAACATTTTAGACACTCCGGGATTTTTTGATTTTGTTGGTGAACAGATTGAAGCAGCAGAAGTGTGCGAAAACTGTATTATAACCGTCAGCGGTAAGTCGGGTGTGTCGGCAGGAACCGAAAAAGCATGGAAAATGGCCGACAAATATAACCTTGGCAAAATTATTTTTGTAAACAAGCTCGACGATGTTAAAGCCGATTATCTTAAAGTTATCGAACAGCTCAACGACACTTTCGGCAAGGCTATTGCTCCTTTCACATTCCCCATCAAAGACGGCGATTTCTTCGTTGGTTTTGTTGATGTTATAAAAATGAAAGCCAAAATGTTCACAGGTCCGGAAGCAACCTATGAAGACATTCCCGAGGCACATCTTGAAATGGCTCAGAGAAGCCGCGAAATCCTTAACGAAGCCATTGCAGAATGTAGCGATGAGCTTATGGAAAAATTCTTTGCAGGAGAAGACTTTACCGAAGCCGAAATCAAATCGGCAATCAAAACAGGTATCAAAAACGGTATTGTCGTACCCGTTATCTGCGGTTCAACTCTTATGAGAATCGGTATCACCCACGTGCTCAGTCTTGTGTCGGATTATCTCTTTGCTCCCGACGATGCAGAGCCGGTTATTGCCAAAGATGCAAAAAGCGGTGAAGAAAAAGAAATTGCCTGTGTTTCCGACGGTCCCGTTGTGCTCAAAGTTTTCAAAACAGTGGTTGACAACTACGTTGGCAAAATGACAATGTTTAAAGTTGTTTCGGGCAAAATCACTCCCGACACAACCCTCTACAATGCAAACAAAGGCGAAAACGAAAAAATCGGTAAGCTCTACACCCTCAGAGGCAAAAAACAAATTGAAGTTCCTTTCCTCGAAGCAGGCGACATAGGCGTTGCTTCAAAACTTGCCGTAACCGAAACAGGCGACACTCTCTGTGATGCCAAAGCTCCTGTTATTCTTGATGCAATCGACTTCCCCGAGCCGGTTCTTTCACTGGCAATTGAACCCAAATCAAAAGGCGACGAAGAAAAAATAAGTCAGGGCCTTGCAAAGCTTATGGAAGAAGACAAAACTTTCTCTCTCAAATCCAACAAAGAAACCGGCGAGCTTGTTATTTCCGGTCTTGGTGAGCAACACATCAACGTTATTTGCTCTAAGCTCCTTGCAAAATTCGGTGTTGACGTTAACCTTAAAGATCCCAAAATTGCCTACAGAGAAACCATCCGCAAAAAGGTTAAAGTTGAAGGCAAACACAAAAAACAGTCGGGCGGTCACGGCCAGTATGGTCACGTTTGGATTGAATTTGAACCCTGCGAAAGCGAAGACCTTATCTTTGAAGAAAAGGTATTTGGCGGCAGCGTGCCCAAGAACTACTTCCCCGCAGTTGAAAAGGGTCTCAGAGAAAGTATGCAAAAAGGTGTGCTTGCAGGCTATCCTGTTATCAACCTCAAAGCAACTCTTCTCGATGGCTCCTACCACCCCGTAGATTCATCGGAAATGGCATTTAAAACAGCCGCTTCAATCTGCTATAAAACAGGTCTTGAGCAGGCAAACCCCGTTTTGCTTGAACCCATTGGAATGCTCAAGGTTAAAGTGCGCAACGACTACACCGGCGACGTTACCGGCGACATCAACAAACGCAGAGGCAGAATCCTTGGTATGAATCCTCTTGATGAGGGCCACACCGAAATTGAAGCTCTTATTCCCTTTAGCGAAATGACAAAATATGCAACAGACCTGAGAGCCATCACAAACGGCAGAGGAAGTTTTTCATTTAAGGAAGACCATTACGAAGAAGTTCCTGCACATCTGGTTGAAAAAATCAAAGCAGACGCAAAAGAATAATTTAATAATACACACAAACAAGACCGCCTTTTTCGGCGGTCTTGTTTGTGTTATATGTAATTGTGTGACAACAACAGAGCTATATGCATTAAAAAAGAGCACGGCAAGCCGTGCTCCGAAAAACACACAGCTCTGGTCGCTAAACATATTTTACATTACTTGTTATCAGTATGCAAAAAAGAGCGTGTATTTTTGCCGAAGGAAAAAAAATACAAACCAATAACAAGAAATAAATATGTTTAGCAGATTTATTATATCACAAAACACAAAAATGTGCAAGAATAATTTGATTAGCATTATATCTCTTGTGCATAAATTAAATTATTGTTTATAGGTGAGATGGAATATTGCAGATGCGGTGTAGGGACCGGCCTCCGGACGGTCCGTAAGAAATGCAGGCGATCCGTCGAGGACGCCGGACCCTACAAACGATGGGCTTAATTTGTGCGTTGTAGGGGTCGATGCCCACATCGACCCGTTTGATGACATAATGGCGGGCGGATGTGGGCATCCGCCCCTACAAATTCAATAGCCTAATCTCTTCGTTAAACAATAATTTATAATTTCGATTTTATTAATTTGACAACATTGCCTGACTAATTGGAGAATTTCTATTCTTTTTTACGTAAATGAGAGATTAAATTCAATTGAGTTAGTCTAAACAAACTTTCGGCTTTTCCATACTTGATTTTATGATAATAATGTGATATAATACAATAATGTATGGGAATTTTTCCTGTGCAGGAATAATATTTCACGAATATGGTGAATTTAATGGAAGAACGATTTTCCCGAACAGAGGCTATGCTTGGAAAGGCTCACCTCGATGCTCTGAAAAATTCAACCGTTGCCATCTTCGGCGTTGGCGGTGTTGGCGGTGCAGTAGTGGAAGCTCTTGCCAGAAGCGGAGTTGGCCATTTGGTTCTTGTTGATAACGATGAGGTTTCTGCTTCAAACATTAACCGCCAGATTATTGCTCTTGATTCCACAGTCGGAATGCCAAAGGTGGAAGCGGCAAAAATGAGAATAAAAGACATTTCTCCAAACACTACCGTCACAGCAGTTCAATGCTTTTTTCTGCCCGAGAATGCAGACGACTTTTGCTTTGAAGACTTTGATTATGTTGTTGATGCTGTCGATACGGTGAGTGCAAAGCTCGAAATTATAACAAGGGCAAAAAGAGCAAACACAAAAGTGATTTCGGCAATGGGAGCAGGCAACAAGCTCGACCCCACCCTCTTTCGAGTTGCCGACATCTCGTCAACAAAGGTTTGCCCTCTTGCACGGGCAATGCGAACAGAGCTTAAAAAGAGAGGCATTTCGGGAGTCAAGTGTGTGTATTCTGAAGAAGCACCGGTTATGCCGGCAACCAAAGATACCACCCACAGCGGCCGTCCGGTTCCCGGCTCGGTGTCGTTTGTGCCGCCGGTTATGGGCTACATAATGGCCGGAGAAGTTATAAAAGATTTGAACAACACAGCAAACTGACGGGCATCCCGTCCCCACATAAACTTAAGAAGGTGTATTTTTATTATGCAGATTTATGCAGACAACGCGGCAACAACCAAGATGTCACAAACAGCAATAGATGCAATGCTTCCCTATATGCAAAGCATCTACGGCAACCCCTCCAGTCTTCACTCAATAGGTCAGGAGGCGGCAGAGGCTTTGATGCAGGCAAGAGAAACCGTTGCAAGGTGTCTTGGCTGTGAAGCAAAAGAAATATATTTTACCTCCGGCGGCAGCGAAGCCGACAATCAGGCTATTATGACAGCTGCCATCAACGGAGCAAAAAAAGATAAAAAGCATATTGTGTCAACAGC
Source organism: Oscillospiraceae bacterium (assembly GCA_015068985.1). Taxonomy (GTDB): domain Bacteria; phylum Bacillota; class Clostridia; order UMGS1810; family UMGS1810; genus RGIG1828. The sequence continues at coordinate 39,290 of SVJL01000004.1, read as the reverse complement.
TTTTGAGCACCATGCAGTGCTCCACACCCTGAAAAAGCTCGAAAAGCAAGGCTACGAAATCACCTTGTTAGACGTTGGCGAAAAAGGTCTTGTAACACCCCGTCAAGTCTCTGAGGCAATTCGCCCCGACACTTGCCTTGTGACCATTATGTATGCCAACAACGAGATTGGCTCAATTCAGCCAATAGCCGAAATTGGTCAGGTGTGCAAAGAAAAGGGCGTTGTGTTCCACACCGATGCCGTTCAGGCAGTTGGCCACATAAAGATTGATGTTAAAGAACAAAACATAGATATGCTCAGCCTTGCAGGCCACAAGTTTCACGGGCCAAAAGGTGTTGGAGCAATGTATTGCCGAAAGGGCATTGTTATTTCCAACATAATTGAGGGCGGTGCTCAGGAACGAGGCAAAAGAGGCGGCACCGAAAACATTCCTGCAATAATGGGAATGGCGGCGGCACTCAGCGAAGCTTGCGAAAACCTTGAAGCCAATTCTGCACGCATTGCCAAAATGAGAGACAAGCTCATTGCCGGATTAACAAAAATTCCTCATTCAATTCTTAACGGCGACGAAAAAATGCGTCTTGCCGGCAACGTGAATATGTGCTTTGAGGGCATAGAGGGTGAATCGCTTCTTCTGATGCTCGATATGCACGGAATTTGTGCATCATCAGGTTCTGCCTGCACGTCGGGCAGTCTTGACCCAAGCCACGTGCTCCTTGCAATTGGCAGACCCCACGAGATTGCTCACGGCTCTCTCAGGCTTTCTCTTTCGGAATATAACACCGAAGAAGAGGTTGAGGTCATTATCGAAAAGGTAAGCGAGGTTGTTGAATATCTCAGAAATATGTCTCCCGTTTGGAGAGATTTAAAGGAAGGAAGAAGAAACCATGTTATATAGTGAAAAGGTTATGGACCATTTCAAAAACCCCCGCAACGTTGGCGTGATAGAAAATGCCGACGGTGTTGGTGAGGTTGGAAATGTTAAATGCGGAGATATTATGAAAATATATCTCAAAATAGACAACAACATCATCACAGATGTTAAATTTGAAACCTTTGGTTGCGGCAGTGCCATAGCTTCCAGCTCAATGGCAACCGAAATGATTAAGGGCAAAAGTGTTGACGAAGCTCTGGAGCTCTCTAACAAAGCTGTTGTTGAAGCACTCGACGGTCTCCCCCCTGCAAAGGTACATTGCTCGGTGCTTGCTGAAGAAGCAATCAAAAAGGCTCTTAAAGACTATTATGACAAAAACGGCATCGAATATGACCACAGTCTTTTTCCTGACTGCGGCAACTGCGAACATTGTCACGCATAATAAAGAATAATTTGAGATGGGGTGTAAAAAATTTGTGTGAAATTTTTTGCACCCCATTTTGTCAACAAAGGAAGATAATGTATGAGAGAAATGTCCAGATGCACTCTTATTGAGCGAAGCATCATAAAAAAATATCGCAAGCAGCTTTGGAATCCTTTCATTGCTGCTGTCAAACGCTATCGTTTGATTCAGGCACACGACAAAATTGCCGTGTGTATTTCGGGCGGAAAAGATTCGATGCTTCTTGCAAAGCTTATGCAGCAGCTTCAGCGTCACAGCGAGGTTCCCTTTGAGCTTGTGTTTTTGGCAATGGACCCGGGCTATAACAGGGCAAACCGCCAAAAAATTGAAGAAAATGCCCGCATTATGGAAATTCCCGTCACATTTTTTGATTCAGAAATTTTTGACATTGCCAACACCGTTCAAAAATCTCCCTGCTATCTTTGTGCCCGAATGAGAAGAGGACATCTGTATGCCAATGCAAAAGAGCTTGGCTGCAACAAAATTGCCCTTGGCCATCATATGAGTGATGTTATTGAAACAACTCTGATGGGCATGATGTATGGCAGTCAGATTCAGGGTATGCTGCCCCGTCTTTCGAGCACCAACTTTGAGGGGATGGAGCTGATAAGGCCAATGTATTGCATATTGGAAGACGACATCATCTCATGGCGTGACCACAATTCTCTGTCGTTTTTGCAGTGTGCCTGCCGATTCACAGAAAATATCGACAAAAGCGGCGACGGGATTGGTGAGTCTAAGCGTCAGGAAATAAAACAGCTCATAAAAGACCTGAGAAAGGTTAACCCCAATGTGGAGCACAATCTTTTTGAAAGCATTCACAACGTATCGGTGGACACACTGGTCGAATATAAGCTCGGCGGCGAAACCCACTCGTTTCTTGAACGCTTTAAGGGCGGAGGGGAAGATATATTATGAAAAAGACAGAAGAAATAATAAAAAAGCTTTCATCGGAGCACAATGCCACCGACAGTGAGCTTTTGCATCTCATAAACTATGACGGCAACTGCGATTTGCTTTTTGATGAAGCAAACAAAACCCGTCAGAGCGTGTATGGGAAAGACGTGTATATCAGAGGTCTTATTGAAATATCAAACCATTGCAAAAACAACTGCCTTTATTGCGGCATCAGAGCCTCCAACAAAAACGCCGTGCGTTACCGTCTCACAAAAGAACAGATTCTCGATTGCTGCAGGGCAGGCTATGAGCTTGGGTTCCGCACCTTTGTTATGCAGGGCGGCGAGGATGGATACTACACAGATGAGGTTTTGTGTGATATTGTTTTTGCAATAAAAAAAGAATACCCCGATTGTGCTGTCACACTGTCGATGGGCGAGAGAAGCTGTGAGAGCTATCAACGTCTTTATGATGCCGGAGCCGACCGCTATCTTTTGCGTCACGAAACAGCAGACAACTCTCACTACAAAAGCCTGCATCCTGAGTGTATGAGCCTTGAGGAAAGAAAAAATTGTCTTTTTGCTCTCAAAAAAACAGGCTATCAGGTTGGAAGCGGATTTATGGTTGGTTCACCGGGGCAAACAAGCAAAACCCTGCTTGCAGATCTACGTTTTTTGCAAGAGCTAAAGCCCGATATGATTGGCATCGGTCCCTTTATTCCCCATTGCGACACCGAATTTGCAAAAGAAAAGGCAGGGGGTTTGGAGCAGACATTAAAGCTTATTGCAATTTTGAGGCTTCTGTTTCCTTATGCACTTATTCCGGCAACAACAGCTCTTGGCACAATTGCACCCGATGGCAGGGAGCGAGCCTTCAGGGCAGGGGCAAATGTTGTTATGCCAAACCTGTCACCCGAAAATGTGAGAGAGCTTTATTCCCTCTACAACAATAAAGCCCACTCCGGAGCCGAGGCGGCAGAAAGCCTTGGCATTTTGAAGGAGCAGGCAAAAAATGCGGGATTTGAGGTTGTTGTGGCAAGAGGAGATGTGAAAAGGTAAAAAGCAACTGTTTGCTTTATGTATTAATCGGCACATTTATCATAAACCGTTTTTTTAATCAGGTTGTTAACTGCGTTAATTAAAGGATTTATATGATCTTTTATAATTACCCCCCACTCCTGAGTGGGCACGTTATATCGCTCAAGGTCATGCAGAACAATTCCCATTATGTCTTCTGTTCTCAGCGCATCCTCCGTTTTGATTCTTGGCATCGGTAATTTGCTGTAATCCATAAAATAAATTCCTCCTAAATAAAAAATGCGTCGACCCAAAAAGCCGACGCACGAAAAACGCAAACTCCGACTTTTAAGGTTGCTATACTCTTAAAATTACACTTTGCTATTTCACAGCCAAGTTAGCCAGAGAGTACGCTTTTACTAAAATAGCGTACCTTGGATGTGAAATATTATTCTGCAAAGTACAATCATTCTATCATAATTTAAGAGTATAGCATAATTATTATAACACAAAGTTTTTTGTTTTACAATGTTTTTTACAAAATGTTGTTATAAAAAACCCGGACTCCATTGGGAATCCGGTTTTGGTTTCAAAGAGTGTTGATTTTCAGATTTTGTAAAGCAACATAACTGATATTTCCATAATATTCCGACAAAATTCTTGCTTTCTTTTATAAACTATGTTAAAATGCCATTGTTGGAAAAATCCAACCTGATACCGGGCAAGTTCGAGGGCGGTTAGCCACCTTTTTATTCTGCTGTTATCAAGCAGGGATTGGGGGTGGTTTTATGGGAATCGAATACATAATTTGTTTTATGATTGTTCTGTTACTTCTTGTAATAACCATAAAAAAATAACTGCTCCTCCCGTCAAGATGTAGCAGTTATTTTTATTGCTTTTCTTGGCTAACCGCTTTGCGGTCTTGCCCTTTATCTGTTTTTATTATAATCTAAATATTTGATTTTGTCAATAAAAATCACGAAAAAAGCTATACAAACGAAAAACCGTCTGTATAGCTTTTATGTATGAATTTTATAAAATACTTTGTAAAAATTGCTGTGTTCTGGCACCTTTTGGATTGGTAAAAATCTCGTCGGGAGTGCCCTCTTCTTCAATTTTGCCGTCTGCCATAAAGATAACTCGGTCGGCAACCTCTCGGGCAAAGCCCATTTCGTGAGTCACAACTGCCATCGTCATTCCCTCTGAGGCAAGGGTTTTCATAACGTCGAGCACCTCTCCTACCATTTCGGGATCGAGAGCCGATGTGGGCTCATCGAAGAGCATCACGTCGGGATTCATACAAAGTGCTCTCACAATTGCCACACGCTGCTTCTGTCCGCCCGAAAGCTGTGACGGATAAGCATTGGCACGGTCGGCAAGGCCAACTCTTTCGAGAAGTTCCATAGCTTTTTTCTCGGCGTCTTCTTTGCTCATTTTCAAAAGCTTTATGGGAGCAAGAGTCATATTTTTGAGCACTGTCATATGTGGAAAAAGGTTAAACTGCTGAAAAACCATTCCCATTTTGCGACGAACCAAATTTATGTCGGTCTTTTTGCCCAAAATGTCGATGCCCTCAAAGATGATGCTGCCGGAGGTGGGGTCTTCCAAGCGGTTAAGGGAACGCAAAAATGTTGATTTTCCGCTTCCTGATGGCCCGATTATAACAACAACCTCGCCTTTTTTTATGCTTGTGGACACATTATCAAGAGCAACAATTTTGCCACCGGCATATGTTTTGCATAAGTTTTCTGTTTTTATCAGATAATTATCGCTCACTCTTTCTAAGTCTCCTTTCAAGAATATTCAAAAGCTTTGTTAAAATAAGTACCATTGCAAGGTATACAACCGCAACCAGCAAAATGGGGTTAATCTGGTCGTAGGTTGTGTTTTTAATCTGGTTGCCTGCTTTTGTCAGGTCAACAACGGCAACATAGCCTGCAACAGATGTTTCTTTTAAAAGTGCAATCATTTCGTTGCCAATTGCAGGCAAAATGTTTTTGATTGCCTGAGGCAGAATGATGAGCCACATGGTTTTTGTTGCAGAAAAACCAAGTGAACGGCCTGCCTCTGTCTGACCTTTGTCGATTGCCAGAATACCCGAGCGGATTGTTTCGGCAACATAGGCACCGGAGTTAATGCCGAAAGTGAGAGTTGCAACCCATGTTCCGTCGTCTGCTGTTACAAACACAATAAAGAACATTATGAGCAGCTGCACAACAACCGGAGTGCCTCTGATAACTGTGAGATAAATGTTGCAAAGGATGTCAAAAATTTTGAGTTTGGAGTTTCCCTCGCAAAACACCTTTATGATTGCCACAATTGTTCCGAGAATAACACCAATAATTAATGCACCGAAGGTTATCTGGAGTGTTTTGCTGAAACCGTCAATCAAAGTCATATAACGGTCCGACACGATGAATGTGTTATACAGAGTGTCGAGCCATTTTTCAAACCAAGCCATACAAATCCCCTTTCTGATTTTTACAAAAATTAAGCGGCACCAAAGTGCCGCTTAAAAACATTTTTACTTACTCAGCATTGTAAGGAAGTTCGTACTTGTTGAAAATTTCTGCAAGTTTGCCTTCTGCTTTGAGTTCAGCTAAAGCACCGTTGATCTGTTCGGTTAATTCGTCATTGCCAAGTTTTATAGCAATAGCATAAGCTTCTTCTGTGAGAGCTTCTTCCAAAACAACTGTTGCGCCTTCCTGTTTTTCGGAAAGAGCTCTTGCAACAGCATCGTCAATAACTACTGCGTCAACTTTACCTGCTGTGAGAGCAGAGATTGCTTCAGCACCTGTTTTGTAAGACTGGATAGCGTAGCCGCCGTCTAAGAGGAACTGTTCGCCTGTTGTGCCTTCCTGACAGGAAACTGTTTTGCCTTCGAGATCGGCTGCAGCAGCGATTTCGGAGTCGGCAGTAACGATGATTGCCTGAGAAGCCATGTAGTAGTTGTCGGTGAAGTTCATGTTCTTTCTTCTCTCTTCATTTGCAGTGATACCTGCAACTGCCATATCGTATTTGCCTGTTGCAGCACCTGTGAGAGCTGCGTCAAAGTCGATGTTGGTGATTTCGAGCTCTTTGCCGAGTTTTTCAGCAATAGCCTGAGCGATTTCTACGTCTGCGCCAACAACTTCGCCGTTTTCAAGATATTCAAACGGGGGGAATTCTGCGTTTGTTGCCATTGTGAGCTTGTTGGCTGCTTCATCGGAGCCGCAAGCTGCAAACATACATACGCACATAACAAGTGCAACTAAAAGAGCTGCAATTTTAATCATTTTTTTCATTTTAAAATCCTCCTAAAAATAAAGATTATATTATGATAGATAAGAGTTTACCACACAAAGCATCAACTGTCAACCAAGTTATTCATTATTTGTGTATTTTTGTTATAAATCTCTCATATTTATGCACATAAACAGCACCTTTAGGGTGTGTTTTCAAGATTTTATGCAAAAATTAGTGAATAATTCATCGGGCATCTATGCCCAAAAGAGCACACGCATTGCCATATTCTATGGCTTTTTTTTCGTTTTCCGAAAGGTTCAGTGACGACAAAAGCCTCATTTCCTGATGTGCACTGTGCCATGGTGAGTCGGTGCCAAAGAGAAGCTTTTGAGCACCGTGTTTTTCAAGAATTGCTTCGGCAAACACCTTTGGCATCAGTCCGTAGCCAAAGGAAACATCAAAATACAAATTTTCTCCGCAAAGATATTTTAAAACCTCTTCCCCTGCACCAACTCCGCCCCAATGAGCTGCCACAACGGGAGAATCAAACCGGCTTGCCGCTCTTGCCATAGCCTTTGGCATTGCCCTGTAGGGCGGTGCAAAGCCATAGTCCTGACCTGCGTGGAAAACTGCAATAAGTCCAAGCTGCGACACCTTTTTGTAGACGGGTTTCATCTTTTCGTCATCAACCTCAAAGCCCTGATATTCCGGATGAAACTTAACTCCTTTAAGCCCCAGCTCCTTTATCCTTTCAAGCTCACAAAGAGCATCGGGAGCATCGGGGTGAACCGAGCCAAACGAAAATATGGTCTTGCCGTCATTTATCTGAGCAGCAAAGTCGTTAACGCTTTTTTGCTGATGGGGATTGGTGGCAATATTTAGCACGACCGAAATGTCAACATTGCCATCTTTCATGGCTTGCCGGAGACCTGAAAGGGAGCCGTTGTGGTGCGGTTCAAGATTCCCCGATGCAAAAGAGAGCTTTTCGATTGCACGGTCGGCAATCTTATCGGGGAAGCAATGGGTGTGAAAGTCAATCAGCATATGTACACGTCCTTTGTATTGTATATAACATAAGTTGGGTGAGCATAAAGAAGAACGCTGTATTTGCGAGCCACTCGTTCTATTAGCTTCTCTTTGCAACTGGATGAGTACTTCTTGTTTATAAATTGCATTTTTCTTTCAATACCGCCTCGCACTCATCACTCAGATGAAGCTCGGCTTGCACCTTGCAATCAGCATAAGTAATTGATATTGCAAGGTGCATATTGAAAAATACAATTTATAAACCGTACTCATAGGTTGCGACGTGAAGCCAATAGAACTTCGGGCTTTGCACAAGATTAGTTTAGAGCTCTAAACAGCCATCCATATGCTTTTCGGAGCGGTATTGCTTATCGGTTTTAAAAATCAAATTTTTTACCGAAAATCAATGCAGAATCAAATTCAGCTTCAACTGCATTGATTTAGAAAATTTTGCTCGATGGCTAAGAGCCAAGTTTAATTTTCGGTCGGTAAAAAATGCAGATTTTTAAAATGCCGTAGGCAAGATAAGCACCAAGTGCAAAGAAAAGCATATGGATGGCGTGTTATCTTCCTTAACGTCATCCAACTTAGATTGTACACCCAAAGCAAACGTTTGTCAAATAAACAGAGCCGGTGCATAAAATGCGACATGCTGTCGTATAAAATAAAAAATTACATATCTGACCACATAGATTCTTCTGCCATAACATTGGCAGAGCTTGCAATCCATTTGAATAAAACTCCCAATTACATTAACTTTGTATTCAAAAAAGAAAACGGCACAACCATCAATCAATACATAAGCTGCGAAAAAATGAAAAAGGTCGCCCAGCTTATGAAACGGTGCGGCACAGAATTTAAGGATGCTTGCAAAATGGTGGGAATTTGCAATTATCCCTATGGTTAGCCGTCGGGGAGTCGAACTAAGTACGGTTTTTGCAGTAAATTCCACGCAATACTGTGTCAAAATGCTCGATAATACGTCAGTATTATCTGCACTTTTTCCTTGTCTTGCTATGAATTTAGTGCAAAAACTTCTTTGAACTATCCAAGTGCGTAAAACAGTGGATTTTTGGTGCGGAAAGCGAAGTTGGGCTGACGCCCTACAAGCTTGACAATCCAAAAAGACATGGTTTTTCACACTTGCAGAGCGTGCTCAGTTCGAATCTCCGACGGCTACCGTTTGTTCAAAAAGCATATGGGCACAACACCGAAAGAATTTATGAAAGGTGATACTTACAAATAAGCAAAGCTGCCGCATTAAAAGCGGCAGCTTTGCTTAGAAATCTCGCTATTTAATTGAGTTTGGTTCATTCTGCAGACGTAAGCGGAATCACTTCGTCTCCGGCTGTCCAAAGCATAAGTTTTGTTTTAGATGCATTATCGGCTTTTGTGAAGCTTACATCTGCCTGAGTCGAATTTGTATAAAATACGGGTTCTGCCGTATCAACCGCAAGGAGTGAACCGTCGGCACCATACTGAGCACAAATGAGCTTTGCGTTGATGGTTGTGTCGACATTAGATGAATATTTAAGACTTGCTGTGCCGCTTGAAGCATTGTAGGACAACCCTTTAATTACAACATTGCCAAATTTGACATTGTCATATCTCAAAGCATTGCTTGTGTCTCCCGCATTTGCATCACGTTCATATAATGCAGTGATACCGCATATTCCGTAGTTTCCGAGAGATGCAATTTGCTCTTTGGTTGCAAAGCCGCTTCCGAGAACCACAACACTGCCGTCAGATTTTATCATCTCATATGAATAGTAGTTGATATTATGATTGTATGTTATTCTAAGAGTCATCCACGCCTTGTTTTCGTGAACGGCAGCATTGGCAGGCATATCTTTTGAGCCATACCATATTTTTTGACTCTTTATGCGAATAGCATCACCAAACTGTACTTTTGTTTTGCTTGAATTATCATATGACTCTGCGTATATAGAAATCAGTTCATCTGCGTTTCTTGTGCCATCCATATACAAATCTATTGAGCCGACCACGATTCCGTTTCTCGGACTGACATCGGTGGTTGTGATTTTAACCTGTGAAGCATTTGCCTTGTTGTATCTTCCCGAACCACTGACAACAAACCAACCTGAAGGAGCCGGATTGCCGAGGTCGGGTGAGTTTTTGTGATAACCTATGTTGGATATTGTGACACTCACATTTTTGCCTGTGTAATTGCCGTTTGCTATAGATGCGGCAGAGAAATCTTCATATATTCCTGTTCCGCTGGCTACAAGGCCCTGCTGATAGTAACATATGTCACCGATGTAATAGGTCTTTGCTCCGCCCATTCCAAAGAACATAAGACTCCACAGGCCGTTTGTCTGAAGTGCTGACGGCAGGGCACCTGACCCTATTGTTTTTACAGCACCGTCTTCAACAAGCTGAATCTCGGCAGTGTTCAGGTTATAGTCCGTGACAAAACGAATCTTAAACCATTCATCTCTGGGGAAGGTTTTGGTTTGCATACTGATGCCGCTTGATTCGTTATTGGTGCTTTGGGTAGTGTCAAGATAGAGCTGAACTCCTGCATATGAGCTTGAGGTTCGGGTGGCTATGAGCAAGCGATTTGCCGTTGTAGCGTCAAAAGATGCTGATGGGATATAGAGCTCGGCTTCGGCAATCTGCACTCCCGACTTTTTGTTGTCAAAGCCGGTGCGTGTATACAGCTTACTGCTATAATTTGTGCCTGTTTCACCCAAGTTACTCACTTCAAGAGCCTTTTTGTTTGAGTCGGCAGGGTCGGCAACAGTTTTTACACTTCCCTTTCCTGCTGTTCCGTCATAGGTATGTTCCAAAGCCGCAAATGCACCTGCGGTCACATTGTATTGTACACCATAAGCTCTGAAATCTGCATTATAGTGGATAATATCATCGAGTGCAGATTCCGCTTTGTTTTCTTGATAGTATTTCATATTGTCAAGCCAGAAAACAGTTCCCTCGGGAACGCCGGCGGCAGAGATTCGCATCTTAGCGAGTCCTGCGGTGGCAGTTGTCTTTTGCATCTGAGAGATGGTTGTGAGTTTTCCGTCTTCGATTATGCCAACGTTGATGTGACATCTGTTGGCTGTGGTTTCATAATCAAATGTGTATCTTACTGTAAGCCATTTGTCACGGGGGAAAGCTGTAAGAACAGGGGCTGTTATTGATGGATCTGAACCACCAATATAGGTTGCCCAGCTTGTTTCTCCTTGTTCAAAATATGGCGTAAAGCAAATGCGCGCACTTTCAGGAAAATCAGACGGAACATATACATCGGTTTCAAAAATCCACTTGCCCTCATTCGAGGCTGTCATTCCTGTTGTGTCCGCATTGAGAGTTCCGCCGGCAGCAATTTCTGCCTTAAACGCCTTTCCGCCAACAGAAGAATCGGGATTGTTTTCAATTGAAGCCTCGCCGCTTTGCGTGTTGGCTGAGATAACATCGTCATAGATGCCAAATTCAAAGCCCGAGCCCCAGGAGTCTGAGAACGCAGAGTCATCAGCAAGCAAAACTGCATTGATTGACTGAACAAAGCTTGCTGCGTCATACATTTCTTTTGTGGTCATATCCTTGGTGCAAAACAGTGGTTCCAAAGATTCACAAAGTGATGCAAGTCTTGCTTTTCTGTTTGCATTTGCGTTTGCATCGCTAATTACTAATGAAGCATTTTCGAGTGCTTTTTGCATATTGAGCTTTGATGTTGTTTTGCTCTCGTCAACAACAGGTGTGGCAGAGCAGGAAATTTCCCAAATGGTGGCGGTGTTATTGCCGCTTGTGTTATTAAAAGTGATACGAACTTTTTGTGCCGAAACATCTCCCATTGAAAATTCTGTTGCTGCATATGCTGTTTTGGATGTGTCGGCGGTGTTTGTGAGGGATTGTTTGTTCACAACGGTTTGCCAGCTTGTACCGCCATCGTTGGAAATCTGAATTGTGGTTTCGTCGCTTCGTGTGGCAGACTGGAAATATTCCTCGATTTTTAAAGTGTCAAGAATGTATGTGCCCTCAAGGTCAATTTCAACGGTAAGAGGTCCTGCCTGATCTTTCATTGCCATACGAGTGTCGCTATTGCCGTCTACCGCATGGGAAAGAGGAAGACCGCTGATTGGTGTGTGGGAGGTTTCAACCTCGGCTATGGGTTTGTTCAAAAATGCATTAACTTTATCTCCGATATCCACAATCTTTTCGGCATAAACTTCAATTTCGCCAATCTGATAGTTGTTTTCGCCCGGATAGTTTCCGTCGGTACGGGGGTTAAAGGTTATGCGAAGGCTGTCACCAACAATGTCGGAAAGTGCAAAATCGGTGGCAACAAGCTGACCTGCAGTTGCACCTGCTTTCAGCGATTGAGATGTAATTGCACTTGTCCATGAGGTTTCACCATTGGTTGTTTGACCAACTTCAATTTTAACCGATTCGCTGCACACATATTTGATAAAACGCTCAAAAACTCTGAGCTTGCCAAATTTGTAGGTGCCGTCAAAAGCAACTGTCACCGTGAATTTTTCGTCGGCTGTGCCTTGCTGTGTTTTATACACTGCAGCACTCTCTGTATCACCGTCATTTAGCAATGCAACCGTGCTTGAATAATATGGTGAATGGCTCGGCGTTACAGACAAGGTATTTTCGAGCATAATGTTTGGTCTGCCTCCGTTAACCTCTATGGCAGTGTTGCTCAAAACTCCATTGTAGCGTGCTTTTACAGCGTAGGTTTTTTCTTTTGATGCATTCTCTAACACCATTACAGAATATGGAGTTTCTTTAATAAGGCTGAGAGTGCCGTCACTTGCCTTTTCGTAAATCAAATATGACTCAACCTCAACTGCATCCGAAGTTTCAAGATATATTTCAAGTGTCGTGTTGTCTGCCCATACGCCCGATGCCGACTGAACCGGGTCTATTTTGTTTATTTGATCCCACGCACGTTTACTCTCTTTGCCGTTTGCATCCACGGCAGTTACGGCGTAGGTTACTCTTTCGGTGTAGTCCTCAATCTCATTGAAGCCATAGCTAAGGTCTTTGGTGTTTGCAACGAAGGTATAGTCAGGCACATTACCTTCTGCTTTATACACATTGTAAGATGAAGCATTGCTGCTTGAACTCCATGTGAGCTTCACCTTTCCGTCGACCACATTTGCACTGAAGTCTGATGCAGGGTTTACCTTGTTCACTGCAGGGATAGATGAAATTGTATATTCAGCGCCTTGTGTTGTGGCAAAAGAGATTGTGTCGTCGTCAATCTTTGTGAATGTTACTGCATTGCCTGAGGCATCTGCCACCTTTGCAGATGCAACGCCGGGATATCTGAGCTTAAGTTCTTTTCCCTTTCGTGAAAGCACCTTTATTTGGTCAGCTTTCATATCTGACCAGCTTGCATCAACTTCAAATGCACCTCTGGCAACAAGTCCCTCAAAGCTTCCCTTTGCCCATGCATCGGGCAGTGCGGGGAGCACTTCAACATAGCCCTCGTGACTCTGAAGGAGCATTTCGGCATAGCCTGCAGTAGAGCCGGCGTTGGCGTCGAGCTCCAAGCCCGGGTCATAGTTGCTCAAAAGGTTGGGAACGGTTGTTCTCTTCAAAAGATGCTGTATCAGCGTGTAGGCATGATTGCCGTCTTTTTGTCTTGCCCAAAGTGCCATTCGGTTTGCCATAGCCCAGTTTTTGGTTATATCACCGCGAAGCTCCAGTGTTTTTGCCACGGCATCAAGCCAATGGGGAGTGCTTGAATTAATCAGAGTGCCCGGATAAGAGCCAAGAAGCTGCGAAACATGGCGGTGAGCTTTTTCGCCAAATTCACCATAGGTGCTTTCTTCACGGAATTCCTTAATCTGGCCGGAATCACCAATAATTATGGGGTCAAGATGGTCTATGCGCTCATTTATACGTTTTATAACCGCATCGTTTGATGTATCTATTCCCAGAATTTCGGCCCCCTGCAGGGTGTGAGCCATAGAATCATACAAAAGCGACTGGTCAAAAGCGGTACCTTTGGGAGTGAAGTCAATATGATTTTCGGGAGAGCCCGAAACCTCTGTGAGATATGTACCGTCTGCCTGTTTTTCAACTATTCTTGTGGCAAAATTGGCATTGCCGTAAACTGCAGGATATACCCAGTCTCTCAGTATCTCTTCATCCTGAGTGTAGAGCCAGTAGTCCCATATAAGCTCTGCAAGGAGTGCACCTGTGGCGTTGCCGTCGATGGCGGGGTGCTTGCCTGCATATGCATAGTAGGGTGAAAATCCCGTGCCTGTGTTCCAGCCGTTATTGCCGTTTGCATCATAGTTCCGGGGGGCAGATGCCTGAATTCTTTTTGATGTGTCGGCCTCTACAGTTGAAATGTATGAATTGAAAAGGTCCACAAATGACGGGAAAGTTTCTTCAAGATTGGTGTTGAATGCATGCCAGTAGCTCATCTGAATGTTGATGTTGTGCCAATAGCCGCAAAGGCAACCGGGCACCTTAACTCTGCACCACGCACCGCCAAGGTGGAAAGGCAAAGTGCCTTCTCTTGATGATGCAATCAAAAGGTATCTGCCCATTTGATAATACATTTCTTCAAGATATTTTGATGGCGTACCCGCTTTATAATTTGCAATCAGCTCATCTGTGGGTACAGACGGAACCTCGCCGCCAAGATCGAGCTTATTGCTTGAAAACAATGCACTGTGGTCGGCGATGTGGTCTTTCTTTATTTCATCATAGCCTTTGGCTACCGCTGCTGACATAACAGAGGTGAGCTTTTCGTGAGGATGCTCAAAGCCTGCAAGCTTGTTTGCTCCCGATTCGCTAAACACCTGAGCTTCACCTGTTTTATAGTTGGTGCCCCATGTGATATAAATTACTGCACTGTCGGCTCCTGTCACGGTCATTGTGCCATTTTCGCCGTTTTTATCGTTGGCATATGTAATATGGCCGCCTGTGGGAACAATTTTATACTGACCTTCGTATTGAATGCCGTAATCATTCATTGTGCCCGAAAGAGTAATTTTTTCTGTATCTGCAACGACCTTGCCTGCTTTATGTAAGCCTGCTTCGTCTGTAATATGCGGAATTGTGGGTCTGAGAGTAAAGCTAAGCTTGCCGCTCTGTGAAGCAGTGAGCTTAATTGCCATCACGTTGTCGGGATAACTTACCAAAAACTCTCTTGTGTAATCAACATTATCATGAGTGTATCTCACAGTGGACACGGCTGTGTTGAGATTGAGGTCGCGATAATAGTTACTCACCTCTGCCCAGGGATGCCCAAAATCAAGATAAGTCTCTGAAAAATTGTTGAGTCCTAGTGTTGTGTGGAGTGATTTTTCACTAAGCTGGATTCTTTCGTATTCTGTAAGTCCAAAAACAACTGCACCCAGATTACCGTTGGCAAGTCTGAGGGCATAATGGTCCCAGCCTACAATGCTTGAATCGTTGTTGTAGGTATCGTTGTTGAGGGTAGAGCCCTTATCATCATCGGGTGCAGGCTCATCAAACCAAATTTTGTATTCTTTGTTCGGGTCGAAGTTGTTCTCCTGCACAGCACTATCACCTCCTGTTTGTGATGCAAGAACGCTGCCAAACGGTGTCATAACTGTTACCAAAATAAATACTATGGCAGTTATGAGCGATAGACATTTTTTCTTCATTCTTTCTCCTCCTTTAAATTTCCTTTTTCAACAAATTTATCTATTTGCATAAGTTGTCAGCCTCACGTTGCAAAATGCTTTCAAATCACTTTATTTCATCACCAATGAAAATAAATTCATATCCGTTGTCTGCCAAAAACTCACTCATCTTATAAATTCTGTCGGCATAATCGTGCTGATATGCAAAATAGTCTTTGTAAAAATACTGTTCATGGTTGCAGATTCCCAAAAATTCTTTGCCGATAACCTCTTGGAGTACAGATTCAATATTACTGAGGGGAATAAGGTTAATGCACATAGCCGAGCAATAAACCTTGAACTTCATTTGTGTCTGTTCGTCTAAAATATATGCCATGTTGTTGGCCGTGGCTCTGTAGTCTCTTTCGCTAAGATGGTTGTGAGCACAAATTGAACGCTTAATTGCCACATCGGGGCCGCTCCTGCTGAACACGCGAGCCTCAGACTGCCTGTTGTTCAAAAGTCTTGCAGAGTGACCATAGGGAAGCGAAAACGGGTCGCCGTTATATTCATGTGTATCTCCCCAGGTTGCATCCATAACTCTTACACCGCAATCATAAAGTGCCTTGACGCCCTCTTTGCTCACAGGAAGCCAGTGGGGGCAGGTGCCGTATGTGAATGAATTCTTGCCCGCAAAGCGAATGACTTCATTTTTTATTGCCTGAAACAAGTCATATACGTCTTTGTAGGTTGCATTAACGTGAGGATAGTCAGGGAATTCCTCTTTTGCGTGAAATGCAAACTTCAACCAATCGGAAGCTTCCTCAAATTCTTCTTTGTAGGCATCGGTTACATCTGCAAGGGTGAATTCATCATTGCCATAGAAAGAGTCGGTTCGCCAAAAAAGATTGAGCTGAACCTTTAATCCCCAAATGTCGTGAGCCTTTTTGAGCACCGACAAAAGCGGTGTGTCAAAAAGCGATTTTGGCTTCATACGCGTGAGGTCACGAAGAACCCAGATTGTGTCATCAATATAAAAGTAAGCTTTTTTGTTCATTATAACATAGTCCTTTCTGTGTTGTTTGATATGATTATAACAACTCGAAAAGCACATATTCTATCTAAAAAATGTATTTTTGTGTACAAAACAACTTTTTTTGGTGAGTTATAGTGTTTCAGTGTTGAATTTTATGTTATAATTATAAAAAAGTAAAAAGGCTGTGATTTTTATGTTTGCAGGGTTGATTAGATTTAATTCTTTGCCCGATATCGGTTTTGCACATCATTTTTATAGCGATAACCATAGCTACACATATAACAGTAAAAAGAAAAGCTTTGAAATTGTTTATGTAAATTCCGGAATCATAGAAGCAGAATTTAACGGCGAAAAAATATACGCCCCCGAGGGAAGCGTATTTGTGTTGTTCAGGCATTTGCCAATCAGCGTTAAAAAGAGCGGTGAAAAAGACTGCGTGCATTCTACTGTGCAAGTGGAATTTGATTACGAGTTTTCCTTAATAACCGACGGCACAGCAATACCGTTTGGCAGAGCTCTTTTGCCGTTTGTAACATTACCATGCAAAGAAACCGAGCAAATAAAAAGAGAACTGAATGCTATAATATCACAACTTGGCATATCCCGCGAAAAAAACCGTTTTTCGGCATCAATGCGTTTTGTAGGAATAATTCAAAAGCTCGACGAATTAGCCAGAAAAAACATTGGCACTCAATCGAGCTCGGATTCCGTTTTGTCATATAAAATAAAAAGGTACGTATTGGAAAATATTGACTCATCATTTACCCTTGCTGAGCTTGCAGCTCACTTGAAAAAAACTCCCAATTATATTAACCAGGAGTTTAAAAAGGTCAACGGCATAACCATTAAGCAATATGCGATCAAAAAGAAAATTGCGATGGTGGCAGAGCTTATGAAGAAGCAGGGGGTGTCGTTTAAGGATGCGTGCAGGAATGTGGGCATAAGCGATATGCCCTATGGTTACCGTTTATTCAAAAAGCATATGGGCACAACACCGAAAGAATTTATGAAAGGCGATACCCACAAATAAACAAAGGGGCTGCCTCTCTAAACATTCATAGTGTATAAACATTCAAAAATGTAGGGGTCGATGCCAACATCGACCCCTACAAAATGAATTATTATGCATATTGTTTGTTTAGAGAGACAGCCTCTTGTTATATTAATCAAAGTTTTTTGATATCATTCAAAAGGTCGCACATACCGTTAACAATAATGTCGTCGCAGCCTTTTTTTAGCGAAGATGACCTTGCTTCGTAGCCACCCTCAGAGTAAGCCTCGCTTGTTGGGAAATATGGACCGGCGCTGTTTGTGAGGCAGCACAGGATTGTTGTGTCGAACGGAGAACCTTCATAAATGCGTCTGCCAATTTCGGTGAAGGGTTCACCGGGGATTCCGGCAATTGCAAAGTCGCCGATTCGGATTGCCGACACGGTGAATGTGTAGGATTCGGGTCCGTTTTCCAAGCGGACAATTCGACCTGCTTCGGCAAGCACTGTTGTGAGCTCCATCTCTTTCCACGGAAGCTCTGCTGTGCGGCCTGCCTTTTGCATTTCTACAATTTTGCGTGATTCCTCAAGTCTGTCGTTTTCCTGATTGGAAGCAACGGTAACCTGTTTTGTTTGGAAAAAGATTTTTCCGGGTTCAATTTTTTCGGCAACTGTGCAAACAGAAAGCACCGCACCTGCCAACACTCTGCCCATGTGCTTCGCGTGTTCGTATGAGCGGGGCACACTGTCGAAATCAATTTCGGAAATTGCAGCTTCGCCCGGTGTGGGATTAGTGTTCACGTGGTTAACATCCCCCTCGGGAGCCTGCAGGAATACGCAATTTGTGCCGGGGAGTGCATCTTCAATTGTTTTGCACAAAAATCCCGGATAATCAGCACTGATATATTCTCCGCCAATGGTATCGGGATGAGTGCCGAAGTTAACAAGGAAAATATCGTTTGCATTTTCTCTCACAATTTTCAAAAGCTTGAGTGTTTCGTTGGGTGTTCCCAATGGGTGGTCAATGTCGGCATTGCCAACGCCGGGGTTGGTTTTAACACTGCCGTCTTTCATGCGGAAACGACGCACAAACGAAATGCCCTTTGCTTCTGCCTGTGCTCCGTAGATGGTAGCTTCTTTAAGGTCGGCAATTGCATAGGCTGCAGCATCTCTGACAGCGTTTTTAAGATATTCGTCATAAACAGGATTACAGTTCATACCTGTTGGACCGACTGTGCCGCCAACAAGGGGAGCGGTGTGGGTGTGGGTGCAGGTGATAAACACTGCCTCTAAGGGTATGTTGCAATATTCGGCAACGGTTTTTCTGAAAAGCTCAAATTCGTTGGAATACAAATTGCCCAGCTCAAGTGCAATTACAACCGCTTTGTTTTCTCCGTCAGAAAACGCTGTTGCTCTTGCATGAATATCATCGAGCACGCCCTTGGAATAACGGGCTATCGGATACCCTCTGAGTGCTGTACCAAGTGGTGGTGTTATGCTTTGTTTGGCAAAGCCTACTTTGAATGACATATTAAAAATCTCCTTATATATATTATTTCATTTCTTTCAAAAGCTCACACATACCGCCAACAATTATGTCGTCGCCTCCGGGAGCAAGTGACGAAGAACGAGCCTCATAACCGCCCTCAGAATATGCTTTTGTTGTGGGGAAATACGGTCCGTTGGAATTGGATATGCAACAAAGAATTGTGGATTCAAAGGGCGACCCCTCATATATTCTGTTGGCAATTTCGGTGAAGGGTTCACCGGGCATACCCCCAAACACAAGGTCACCAATTTTGAGAGCAGAGAGAATAAATTCAAAAGAATCCGGACCCTTTGAAAGGTTTATGATTCGCTCAGCCTCTGCAACAACGGTTGTAAGCTCCATACCATCATAGGGAAGCTCGTTTGCACGGCCTGCAGAGTAGAGAGCATTTATTTGGCGAGCTTCATCAAGACGGTCGTTTTCTTGGTGAGATGCAATTTTCACCCTCTTTGTTGCATACGAAATATTGCCTGCATCAACCTTTTCGGCAACAGTGCAAACAGAGAGGACTGCACCAATAATAACTCTTGCCATATGCTTTGCGTGCTCCAACGAACGGGGTACGTCGTCAAAATCTATGGTAGAAATTGCCTCTTCGCCGGGGGTTGGGTTAACGTTCACGTGGTTAACATCGCCCTGAGGTGCAAGCAAAAACATACACTTTGTGCCGGGGAGTGCCGCTTCAATTCCTGAGCACACATATCCGGGATAGTCACCGCTTATGTATTCTCCGCCAATGGAATCGGGGTGAGTGCCGAAGTTAACAAGAAAAATATCGTCGGCATCTTTTCTCACAAGCTTTATGAGCTTAACGGTTTCGTTAGGTGTGCCGAGAGGATGGTCTATTTCGTCATTATGAATACCGGGGTTGGTTTTAACGCTGCCGTCTTTCATGCGGAAACGACGCACAAATGAGATTCTTTTTGCTTCGCTTTTTGCACTGTAGATTTCGGTGTCTTTAAGGTCGGCAATTGCATATGCAGCAGCATCGCGGATGGCAAGCACAAGAGAGTTGTCATAGCCGGGGTCGCTTCTGAGCTCTGATGCAAAGTCTTTACCAATCATAGGGCCGGTGTGGGTGTGGGAGCAGGTGATGAAAACAGCCTCCGCGGGAATAGAGCAAAAGTCAGCAACGGTGGATTTGTAGAGAGAAAACTGAGCTTCTGTGAGCGTGCAAAGGTCGAGAGTTATTATAACAGCCTTTTTATTGCCGTCATCAAAAGCCACAGCTCTTGCATAAATATCGTCAAGCACGCCCTTGGTGAATCGGGGCATATAGTAGCCCGAAATTGGTGCACCGAGGGGTGGGGTGATGCAAACTTTGGAAAAGCCTGTTTTAAAAGCCATAAATTATAACCTACCTTTCTTTATAAAAATACCACAATAGCAGATAAGTGTCAAGGTTATTAAAGGACCAGATTCTAATAAAAATGTTCTATTTGTAACATAGAAACTTTTCGTCGCAAAAGCCGACACGAACCAAGAGGGTTTTGCCAAAGCTGTCATCGGTAATGGGGTTTGCCGACGGGAAATTAAGTTTGCTGTCTTTTTTGAACGACCGAAAAAGTTTCCTTTTTCTGATTTGGGATGATATACTTTTTATGGTAGGTAAAATAAAAACCAAAGAGGAGGAACACACTTATGGACTTATTGGCAAAATTCAAATCTGCACTGCCCATAACCTATACAGAAGAATACAAGCTCAAAGAGGGCGAAAGGACAGTTGTTCAGATTCCGATTCATTTAATCAAGGCAAACCCTTATCAACCTCGGCGAAATTTTGATGCTGACACGATTGCTCAGCTTTCCGAGTCTATCAAAAAATACGGCGTTATTCAGCCGGTAACCGTCAGAAAGCTTTCTCAAGACCAATATGAGCTCATTGCCGGCGAACGCCGTCTCAGGGCTTGTTCGCTGGCAGGAATGCTTAAAGTGCCGGCAATTGTTACCAATCTTGACGATAATGACAGTGCCGTTGTTGCCCTGATAGAAAACATCCAAAGAGAAAACTTAAGCTTTATGGAGGAGGCGGAAGCATACAGAAATCTTCTTTGCAATCATGGCTTCACTCAAGACGTGCTTGCAAAGCATCTTGGCAAAACCCAGTCGTCTGTTGCCAACAAGGTGCGTCTTTTAAAGCTTCCGGCTGTTGTGAGAGAAATCATAAAAGACAATATGCTCACCGAGCGCCACGCCAGAGCCCTTTTGAGGCTGGAGGATGAAAGCCGTCAGCTCAAGGCTCTTGCCAGAATTACCGACGAAAATTTGAATGTTCAGCAAACCGATGAGCTGATTGATGATATGCTCAGCCAAAGACCCAAGAAAAAATCTGACACAAAATCGGGTTCGGAAAAAAGAGGACTAAAGGATGTGCGTATTTTTGTGAACACAGTTCGCCACGCTGTTGATGTTATGAAAAAGAACGGTATTGATGCACTGGCAGAAGAAAACGAATTTGAAGAATATTATGAATACATTATCCACATTCCAAAAAATGCTCAATAGGAGACTTGTTTTTTGAATGCATCTGATATATAATTAAATTGTTGTTTATAGAACTGCTTAGGCTGTAACGAAAGGCTTCTCCTTGAGGAGAGGCTCCGCCGCAGGCGGTGGTGAGGTTAAGTGACACCCCAAGAGAGCACTGCACGATTGGATGGTGGAACTTATGCGTAGCAAAGCGTAGAAGTAGCCGCAAAGCGGCGTTAATATGGCACTTGTTGTAAGCAAGACACCTCATCCACCGCTAACGCGGTCCCCCTTCCCCTCTAAGGGGAAGGCTTTGCTAAACAACAATTTATAAAAATCCGTTACACAAGGAGGCAAAAAAGTGGACAATCAAAAACAATACATATGCATTGACTTAAAAAGCTTTTATGCCTCTGTGGAATGTGTGGAAATGGGTCTTAATCCCCTCACGACCAACCTTGTTGTTGCCGATAGCTCCCGAACCGAAAAAACCATTTGCCTGGCGGTTACTCCGGCACTCAAAGCTTATGGGATTTCGGGCAGAGCAAGGCTTTTTGAGGTTGTTCAAAAGGTTCGTGAAATAAACAGGCTCCGTCTGAAAAATGCACCGGGACGTTCGTTTTCGGCAAAATCGGTCAGTGCAACAGAGCTCGAAGCGAATCCGTCTCTGGAACTTGACTACATTGCCGCTCCGCCCCGAATGGCGTATTATATGGAATACAGCACGCGAATTTATGATATATATCTGAAATATGTTTCGCACGATGACATTCTGGTGTATTCGGTAGA
Source organism: Oscillospiraceae bacterium (assembly GCA_015068985.1). Classification (GTDB taxonomy): domain Bacteria; phylum Bacillota; class Clostridia; order UMGS1810; family UMGS1810; genus RGIG1828. The sequence goes on along the minus strand of SVJL01000004.1, from coordinate 17,380 downwards.
TGAGGTTTTTATTGATGCAACCGGCTATCTGAAAACCTATAAGATGACGGCACGGGAGCTGGCAATGACAATCATCAGAGATGTGCTCAAAAAAACAGGCATAACTGCCACAGCCGGCATTGGCACCAATATGTATCTGGCAAAGATTGCAATGGATGTTATGGCAAAAAAGATGCCTGCCGACTCCGACGGCGTGCGAATTGCCGAGCTTGACGAAATGAGCTATCGCCGCAATTTGTGGACTCACCGTCCTTTAACCGACTTCTGGCGGATTGGAGCAGGATACTCCAAAAAGCTTGAAGCCAAAGGTCTCTACACCATGGGCGATATTGCCCGTGCATCGGTCTCGCAATATGGTGAGGATATGCTCTACAAGCTTTTTGGCATCAATGCTGAGCTGTTGATTGACCACGCATGGGGATATGAGCCGTGCACCCTTGCCGATGCCAAAGCTTATAAGCCCGAAAACAAAAGCATCAGCACAGGTCAGGTACTTCATTGCCCCTATGATTTTGAAAAGGCAAAGCTTATTGTGAGAGAAATGCTTGAGCTTCTGGCTCTTGATCTGGTTGAAAAAAGGGTTGTGACCGACCAGATTGTTCTCACTGTCGGCTACGACATCGAAAACCTCACCAATTCGGCAATAAGTATGCACTATGAAGGCGAAATAACAACCGATTTTTATGGCAGAAAAATTCCCAAGCACGCCCACGGCACAGCTAACCTTGGCAGGCACACCTCTTCGGGAATGATGATTATAGATGCGGTTATGGAGCTGTTTGACCGTATTGTCAACAAAAATCTTCTTGTTCGCAGAGTAACCATTGCTGCCAACCACATTATTGACGAAAACAGTGTTGTTGAAGAAAAACACTATGAACAGCTCGACTTTTTCACCGACTATGAAGAGTTATCGCGAAAAAGAGAGCAAGAAAGAAAAAGGCTCAGCAAAGAGCGAAAAATTCAGGAAGCAACAGTTGAGCTGAGGCAGCGATTTGGCAAAAATGCGGTTCTTAAAGGCACCAATCTTAAAGAAGGCGGCACAACTATTGACCGCAATCGTCAGATTGGCGGTCATAAAGCATAAAATAGCCAAACAACAGCTTTTTATGCTTGTGGTGCTTGTCTTGCCAGTGGCATTTTAAAAATCTGCATTTTTGCCGAATAAAAATTAACTCCGGCTGTCAGCCGTCGAGCAAAATTTTTTAAATCAATGCAAAGAAAGCAGAAATTGATTTTGCATTGATTTTCGACAAAAAAATTGATTTTTAAAAGCGATAAGCAAAGAAGCATAAAAAGCTGTTGCTTGGCTTGCAAATAAACAAAGTTGGAGGACGATATGGATAATTTTCCGTATGAAGATATAATAAATCTGCCTCATCACCGTTCAAAAAAAAGAAAACCCATGCCCATGAGCGCGCGGGGAGCACAGTTTGCACCTTTTGCAGCACTCACAGGCCACGGTGACGCTGTTAACGAAACTGCCAGACTAACCGACAGCCGCATTGAACTTGATGAATACACTCAGCAAGAGCTTAACCGACGTCTTGTATGGATTAAAGAACACATTGATGAGGATTTTGAGGTTAAGATAACATATTTTGTCCCCGACGAAAAAAAGAAAGGTGGAAAATATGTTACCAAAAAAGGGATTCCGCTGAAAATAAAAGAATTTGAAAACATTCTTGTGATGACAGATCGATGTGAAATCCCGATTTGTGAAATTATTGAAATTGAATCAACTGAGATTGATTTTTTGGAATTTGAATAAAAGGGTCTGAAAAAAATCTATGTGGATTTTTTTCAGACCCTTTTGAGGGAATAGGAAAAAATGATTCAGAATTGTCAAATCGAACTCAAATCAAGGCTTTGCCTTGCTTTGAGCGATAGCCCGACGCTGTACAAAAGTACTGCGAGGGTGAGATTTGGCAATAGTCAAAAGCAATTTATAAAGAGAAAAACATTGCAAAAACAATGTTTTTCCACATATAGATTAATTTTTAAGTGTTTAGCCATTGGAGTATTATTCGAACTCCGATTTTAAGATACAAAAATCGCCATTATTTTCACCAAAATGCTCGATAATCCGTCAGCCTTTCGAGGACGACAAGCCTAAAAGAACCGAAAATACTGGCTTTTAGGCGGGTTAGAATAATGCTCCAATGGCTAAGGGATAAATTACAATTATAAAAAAGCTTAAACTCTGCTTTTGACGTTCTGGACTTTTTTTACATTCCCTTTTTTGTGTAATAAATTACGTCTGTTTGTATCTTCGTGTTCGATAAGCAAGAGGGGTTATGCCGGCATATTTTTTGAAAACTCTGTTAAAGTATGCACCGTCATTAAATCCAAGCTCGTAGGAAATATCGGTTATTCGCATATCGGTTTCGGAAAGAAGCTGCTTGGCTTTGTCTACCTTGAGGCTGTTTATGTATTCCACAATGGTTTTGCCGGTAGCCTTTTTAAAGCAAGCCGACAGCAGTGTTTCCGACAGGTTCGACACCTTGCAAAGATCGTGAATTGTTATTTTTTCGTTAAATCGCGAGTGAATATATTTTAAGCATTCGGTAACCTCGCGCCCAACCTTGTGAGCAGAAGTGTTGGTGTTGTTGGTCATTCGCTCCATTAAAACCAAAAGCTTTGAGAGGTTGCTTCTTATTATAATATCGTAAAAAAGATTTTTGAGAACAAATTCGCTGAACATTTCGAGAATAAGGTTTTCGATGTTGTTGTCTGCCAAAAACACATACTGCTCCTCACTTTGCCTGAAGCATATGGGTTTTACACAGTGAAGCATAAGGTTTTTGTCGGCTTCGGTGGCAGAAAAGAAATGTTCGGTAAAATCTACGCCAATAACAATCAGATCATTTGACCCCTCCGACATACTGTGATAGGAAAACGGAGGTATAAAAATGAGGTCACCGCAGTTTAGAACAAACTTATGGTTATCTATCTTGTGCTGGCATTTGCCCCTAAGAATGTACCACAGCTGATAATAATCGTGGGCGTGAGTGTGTTGGTGTTCGCACGAAAGCTTCCATATGGAAAAATCCTTTTTGCCCAGGTCAACATCTGCCCTCATCAAGCAAAAAGGCTCGTTCATTTTCATTTTTGAATCGCTTTCGGTACCAAACAATATGTTATAAACTTGTTTTTCCATTATCTCACACCACCTGCTAAAAAGTCTGGCAAAAAGCTTTGTCTCTTTTAAATATAATGATATCGCACAATAACTCCTTTGTCAATGTGGTAAATATATTGACGTACATAATTTTGTGAATTTAGTACAAAACTGCTCTTTGGCAAATGTCACCATATTAATTTTTGCATTTTGGCTTTCAACCTCAGCGCTAAAAGGCGTTTGATGACTGTTTGTGTCATGAGCTGAGCTAAAGAACGCAGATGTCGGGTTTGATAATAAATGTGGAATTGTACAAAAAAATCGGTGAATAATACATTTTATTAATTCTGTCAAATGATATAATGCAGTTAAAAAACAAGGAGAAAAGGTTATGTATAAAATTGCTATTCTTGGATGTGAAAATTCTCACGCCAACACATTTTTGGATTTTGTTATCAAAGACAAAAAGTATCCCGACATTGAAGTGCTTGGAGTGTTCAGTGAAGATGACGAAGCCGCACAAAAGGTGAGCGAAACCTACGGTGTGCACAAGGCGGCATCTTATGACGAATTTGCAGGGATTGCAGATGCGATTATCGTAACTGCACGTCACGGCGGCAATCACTACAAATATGCGAAGCCATATGTAAAATACGGTATTCCAATGTTTATTGACAAACCGGTGACCGTGTCGGAAGAAGATGCAAACAATTTTTTGAAAGACATTACAGCAAACAACATAAAGGTGTGCGGCGGTTCGGTTTGCACTTTTGCCCCCGAGGTTAAAAACCTCAAAAAAATTGTGAGCGAAAAAAGTGAGGGCAAGGTGTGCGGCGGTTATTTGCGTGCACCCGTATTTTTGGAGAACCCCTACGGCAACTTTTTCTTCTATTCCCAGCACCTTGTTGAGGTTATGTGTGAAATATTCGGTCATTTCCCCAAAAGTGTTAAGGCATACCAAAACGATAAAACAGTGAACTGCACTGTGAGATATGCCGATTATGATGTGAATCTTCTCTTCACCGAAGACAGCTCGGTTTATTCTGCTCAGGTGAGCTTAGAGAACAAAATCATTGGTGGCGAGTATGGACTTGACGGCTTGTTTGAGCAGGAATTTGAAGCTTTTAACCAGTTGCTCATTGGCGGAAATATGAGAAAATCGTATAAAGACTTTTTCGCTCCGGTATTTATTCTGAATGCAATTGACCGCTCTCTCAAAAGCGGCAATGAAGAAAAGGTTAACAGAGGAGCAGACATTTGAATATAGCATCTGCAAAAACAAAGAAGAAGTTATCACTGTGCCTGACAGAGACATTAATTATCTCAGCGATTTTGTCAAAGAAATAAACACCAAAGATATGCTTGCATCTCAGAGACAAGTGCTGATGATTCGGGAAGTTGCCGATAAATAAAGGGGATAATAAATATGGAAGGAAAAGCAAAATTTGCACTAATTGGCTGCGGAAGAATATCGGTCAATCATCTTGACGCAATCGAAAATGCACCCCACGCAGAGCTTGTGGCGGTGTGTGACATTGTGGAAGAAAAAGCAAAAGCAATTGCTGACAAATATGGCTGCAGCTACTATACCGACTTTGAAAAAATGATTGCATCTGAAGAAATAGACGTGTGCAGTATACTCACTCCAAGCGGCTATCACGCCGAGCACGGATGCAGGGTTGCACAGCTTGGAGTTAACGTTCTTTGCGAAAAGCCGATTGATGTGACAAGAGAAAAGGCAGAAAAGCTCATCGAGTGCTGCAAAGCAAACAACGTGAAGCTGGGATGCATCTTTCAGCGACGCACCTATGATGCTGCCATCAAAACAAAAGAAGCCATCGAAAAGGGTTGGCTTGGCAAGGTTACTCTTGCCGATGCATACCTCAAATATTACCGTGATGCCGACTATTATGCCGCCGACGAATGGCGTGGCACCCTTGCCCTCGACGGCGGAGCTTTGATGAATCAGTCGGTTCACGGCATAGATATGATAAACTGGATAATGGGCGGAATCGAATCGGTGAGTGCCGATTGCCGGACCTTCGCGTGGGATATTGAAGCCGAAGACACAGCCGTTATCCGTGTTCGCTACAAAAACGGTGCAATGGGAGTTATTGAGGGCACAACAACGGCATATTCGGGTCTTGAAACCCTCTTTGCTTTCCACGGAACCAAGGGTAGTATAATCTTTGGCGACAAAGGCTTTTATATGTGGGACCTTATGGACAAGTCGGTTCCTGAGCCGGAAATCACAAATTCTATGGGCGGTGTTAACTGTCAATACAACGAAACAAATTTTGGTCATATTTATCTTGTGGAAGATATGGCAACGGCTGTGCTTGAAGGCAGACAGCCAATGATTAGCGGTGAGGAAGCGTTAAAGGCTGTGGACATTATTAATGCTGCCTGCAAATCCTCCGACGAAAACAGAGAAATAAAACTTGATTAAGAGAGGAAGAAAACGGATATGAAAAAATTAAATGTTGCAATTGTGGGTCAGGGCAGAAGCGGTCGTGACATTCACGGAAAATATTTTAAATCGGACGACAACAAATATTTTAATGTTGTTGCCATTGTTGATAAGCTCGAACACAGAAGAAAACGTGCAGCCGAAGAATACGGATGCGACGTATACGAAAACGTGAGCGACCTTTACGGCAGAGAGGACATTGACCTTGTTGTTAACTGCACCTATTCTCAGCTTCACGCTCCCGTTGCAATTGACCTTTTGAACCACGGCTTTAACGTTGTGAGCGAAAAACCCTTTGCCAAAACCTATGAAGACGGATGCCGTATGATAAAGGCTGCAAAAGAAAACGGCGTTATGCTCAACATTTTCCAGCAGTCACGCTTTGCACCCTACTACACCAAAATCAAAGAAATCCTTGCAAGCGGCAAGCTTGGCGATATTAAGCAGGTTTCAATCAACTTTTCAAAATTTGCCCGTCGTTGGGACTGGCAAACTCTTCAGAGCTTTTCGGGCGGCGAAGTGAGAAACACAGGCCCTCACCCCCTCGATCAGGCACTTGACCTTATGAACTATCCCGAAAACATCAGAGTTTTCTCCAAGCTCGACCTTGCCACCACCTTTGGCGATGCCGAGGATTATGCAAAAATTATTCTTACAGCACCCAATGCTCCACTTGTTGATATCGAAATCACAGCTTGCAACTGCTATGTGCCCTATCTCTATCTTATTCAGGGCTCCAAAGGCTCGCTGAAAGGCAGCGTGGGACACGTGGATATCAAATACTACAACCCCGAAAACGAACCCCAAAGAGAAGTTCTTGCAGCATCAATGGAAGACGAAAACCGCCTCCCTGCATATTGCTCAGAAACTCTCACCTTCACCGAAGAAGCATTTGACCTTGAGGGTGATGCTTTCAATGTTGGCACAGCTTGTTACTATAAGATGATATATGACTATCTCACCGAGGGCAAGGAAATGGAAATCAACCCCGAAAAGCAACTCCTTTTGCAGCTTAAGGTTGTTGACCTTATTCACGCTCAGAATCCTATGCCTGTAAAGTTTGATTAATTAAAATAATTATCATATAAAAAAAGCGTTGCCTCAATTTTGTGATAACAAATCACCGGTTGAGGTAACGCTTTTTTTGCTGTATAGGAATTTACGCTGAATTTAGTTCGCGAGAACAAATGCTAACTATATTTGGCTCGTGACATGGGTGCAGGCTCAGCCTGCTTTTTTGTCGTATATAAAATTATTCAGCTGCAATGCTCTCCGGTAAAATATCCGTCCAGACAAAGAAAATATTTGTAATTTTCTTTTGGCATCACTCCATCCGGAAATTCGTCATCTGTTTTGAATCTCAGAGATGTCATAAGTCTTTCGTCGGCAAGGTTGGAGCACACATATCTCACTCCGCTGAGGTCGAGCATATTCAGCAGTGATTTGCCAATGCCAAATTCTAAGTTAAACAATTTGTATTCGTCTTTCATAACAATGTTTTCCAAAACCGCATATCCGTCACAAATTGTCACAGCTCCGCCGCCGAGCACCTCGCCCGATTCAACTGCAGCCATGGCAACGCTTGATTCGGGAAAGCCCAGCTGGTCATATATTTCTTTTTGTGATGTTTTTTTTATTTCTATCATTTTTTGCCTCCGTCTGCACTTGCATTTTTTAGTATGAGCTTAACTTCTGCTTCCGAAAGGTGACGCCATTTGCCCATTGGCAGATTGCCAAGGCTTAGTCCGCCCTCAAAGGTTCTTCTCAGGCCAAGCACCTTAAATCCGACTGTCTGACACATTTTTCTGACCTGACGGTTGCGGCCTTCGTGAATTGTTATGGTCAAAATTGCACTTCCCTTTCCCGCCTCTGCCACTGTAACCTTGGCAGGGGCAGTTTTTCTGCCGTCTATCACAACACCGCTTTCCAAAAGCCGGATGGCATTTGCTTTTGCCTTGCCGGTAACCAGCACCTCGTAGGTTTTGTCAAGCTTATGCTTGGGGTGGGTGATTTTGTAGGTAAAGTCACCGTCGTTTGAAAACAGCAAAAGCCCCTCGGTGTTAAAATCAAGCCTGCCAACAGGATACACTCTCACGTTAACATCGCCTAAAAGGTCCATAACGGTTGGTCTGTCTTGCTCATCGCTGACCGTTGTCACGTAGCCAACGGGTTTGTTGAGCATAATATACATTTTTTTGCTCTCGGGCTTAACCGGTGCTCCGTCAACGCACACCTCGTCGGCCTCTGTGACCTTTGTGCCAAGCTCTGTAACCTTTGTGCCGTTAACGCTGACTCTGCCCTCGGTGATGATTTGCTCGGCGGCTCTGCGTGACGCAACACCCGCCAGTGCAAGATATTTTTGCAATCTCATTTCTTCCATATTATTACCTCTGTGTCAGATTATTATTTTGATTGTTTTTTGAGTGCTCCATACACCGGAATGGAAATAACGGGGAAAATTGTTGCCACAAGCATTCCAAGCTTCATTCCGGCATCTTCAGGTGTCAGACCAAGGTTGGCACCAAGCTGAGCAAGTTGGGGGTTGGATATTGCAAAATCGGTTATAACGCCCACGAGCTGCGGCACAACCGATGCACCAAGGTCGCCGCCTGCCGCCATAAGGGCATACACAAACACTCCCCCTGCCGGAAAGCGGTCGGTTGCAACAATCAGATTGCCCGGCCAGAGCATTGCAGTGCAAAATCCGGTCATAATGCAGGCAAAAAGACCTAAAACAGCATTGGCAGAAACCGCCGCCGTCAAATAGCACACGGTGGCGCCGATTCCGCTCCAAAGAAGCACTCTGCATATGTTTTTTCCGAATTTGGAATAAAGGGTGCGTCCAAGTCCCAGCATAAACGAAAACAGTGCAACACCAAAAATGTCGCCCCATACCTTGGGGATGTTAAGAGTTTGCTCCAGATAGCTTGAGCTCCACTGCGCCATTGTACATTCTGAGGCTCCGCCCAGAAAAATTGCTCCAACGCTGAGCCACAGACCCTTGTTTTTCAAAAGCTTTGCCGCACCCGAAATTTTTTCGGGGGTTTCCATTTTGGGAACCTCTGCTCCTGCATACAAATATGCCGACGTGAGGGGAATAACCGACAGCAGCATTGCCAAAATCTGCCAGTTCTCTTTGCCGAAAACAAACAAAAACAGTGTGCACACAATTGTTACGCCCACAACGCCCCAGGCATAGGCGGAATGAAGTTTGCTCATTTCTCTTTCGGGGTCGTCAGACGGAATTGCGGCAAAGGTGGGGCTGATAAGCACCTCACCAAGACCTGCAGCCGCCGAAAAAATAACGGTGCCAAGAGCAATAGCAAAATATTCGTTTCCCGGCATAAGCCAAGGCAGAATTGCATACACAAAAAGCCCGACAACTGTTATGATGGGCATTGATTTTACGGTTTTGGGAATGTTGAATTTGTGAGAGAAAAAAGAAAAAATAAGGTCAATGCCAAGCTGTGTTACAAAGTTTATGAGAACCAGAAGGCCCAAAAGCGAAAACGAAATTCCATACATAGACCTGAATGTTAAAAACAGTATGGGCGAAAGGCACGCCACAACCGACATCGACATACTCGATGTGTAGCATGCAAATTTTAGTCTTTTAATTTTTTTGCTGTTCATAATATGTGTCCTTCTGTGTGATTTTTTTAAAAAGTGATTCCATTTGTTTTTTTCTTTCGTCGGTTTGCTCTCCGTTTTTGCAAAGCATCAGGCAGTCGCCCTCGACTGCACCCTCGGGAAGCTCCGAAACGGGTAGGGTGAATGTGTTGTTGCCGCATTCAATCACGGCAAAATCGCCCTCTATTCTGTCTATTATAAGCATATAATCAGACTCCTGATAAAATTTTTGCGGTTAGCCATTGGAGTATTATCCGAACCCAAGCTTTAATTACAAGATAAATTATTGTTTAGAGGTGTAAAGGCTCCCCTGTGTAAGGGGAGCTGTCAGCGAAGCTGACTGAGGGGTTGTTTTTGAAAATTTCATTCACAATCCCTCCACCAAGCAAAGCTTGGTCCCCCTCCCTTTACACAAGGGAGGCAACGCCAAAACTAAATTCCATCTCACCTATAAACAATAATTTATGATACTTCGGTTAGCCATTGGAGATTAGAGCTTGTGTTGTAGAATCAATAACCAAAGCTTCCCTCTAAGGATTCGTCGTTTTCTATCCAGTCATTCACAAAGATTTCTCTGTATTCATCGTGAGTGTTTCTTATAACAACCTTTTCAATTCCGGCGTTAATTATCTGTCGCTTACACATTGCACAGCACATAGCATCTTCAACAAGCTCGCCTGTTGAGTAATGCTTGCCAACAAGGTACAAGGTTGCACCAATCATCTCGTCACGCTTTGCACTGATTATGGCATTTGCCTCTGCGTGAACCGAGCGGCACATCTCGTAGCGTTCACCTCTTGGAATGCCAAGCTTTTCACGCATACAAAACTTAAGGTCGATGCAGTTTTTTCTGCCTCTTGGTGCTCCAACGTAACCTGTAGACACAATCTCGTCGTTTTTAACAATAATTGCACCGTAGTTGCGACGCAGGCAGGTGCCTCTTTCGAGCACGGTTTCGGCAATATCAAGATAATAATTATGCTTGTCTCTTCTTTCAGCCATTGTTTTATCCTCCGTTAATTTATTCTGTGTATATTCAGTTGGTCTGTTTTTTAATCAGTTCCTTTATAACCTCTGCCTCTTCAATGAGCTGGCGGGCGTTTTCTCTTGCGATAACGCTTACCTCGGCACCGGTGAGAGTTCTTGCCACTTCTTCAATTCTGCCGTTTTTGTCAAGTGCCGTAACCTGGGTGAGGGTTCTGCCCTCTGCCACATTTTTCTTTATGAGATAGTGGGTGTCGGCAAGGGCGGAAATCTGAGGCAGGTGCGTTATGCACAAAACCTGAGATTTGACCGACATAGAAAACAGCTTTTCGCCTATCTTTTGAGCTGCATTGCCGCTTACCCCTGTGTCGATTTCGTCAAATATAACCGTTTTGTCGGTGTCGTAGCCTGCAAGCACGTTTTTAATTGCCAGCATAATTCTTGAAAGCTCACCGCCCGATGCAATCTGGGCAAGGGGCTTTTTCTGTTCGCCAACGTTTGTGCAAATCATAAATTCAACATTGTCGGCACCCAGTGATGAATATTCGGCATTTTGGATGACAACTTCAAACTCTACCTTTGCCATGTTAAGGTCGGCAAGCTGACGCTGAACTCTTTGCTCAAGCTCACGGGCACACTTGGTTCTTTGCTCTGTGAGAGCATTTGCTGCCGTTTTTCGGTCGGCATCGAGCTTTGTAAGAACAGCTTCAAGCTCTGCGGCTCTCTCGCCCGATGTTTCAATTTTGCCAAGCTCCGCCAAAGCCTCCTCATAGAAGCTGAGAATGTCGGCTATGGTGTTGCCGTATTTTCTTTTGAGGGTGTATATGAGCTCCAGACGCTCTTCAATTTCATTGGCTTCCTCTTCGTTATAAAAAACGTGGTCGCTGTAGCCCTTCAGCTCTCTTGCCTGCTCGTCAATGGCATAGCCTGCATCACGCAGAGCCTCGCATATGGCAGAAATGTCTTCGCTGAAATCCGAAATTTCTTCAAGCTTTTTTATTGCAGACCACAAAAGGTCGTGGGTTGTTCCCTCGTCTGAGCCATAGAGCATATCGTAGGCAACAGAAGTGTTTTCGCTGATTTTTGATGCATTGTCAAGCTCAAGCTTTCTGCGTTCAAGCTCTTCATCTTCGCCAATTCTCAAATTTGCCGCCATAAGCTCGTCGGTCTGAAAGGTGAGCATATCTTTTTTTCTTAAATTTTCCTGCTCGTCGGTGTTGATTTGTTCAAGCTCATCCTTGCACCTGTGATACTCTGAGTTAATGCTGCCATAGCATCTTAGCAGCTCTGCAGTTTTTTCACCGCCGAATGAATCCAGAAAGCCGATGTGGCTTTTAACCGACAACAAAGATGTGTTGTCGTGCTGACCGTGAATATTTACCAGATATTCACCAATCATTTTGAGCATCGAAAGGTTAACCGGAATCCCGTTAACCCTGATGGTGTTTTTGCCGTCGGAGTTCATTTCTCGTGATATTATAATCTGACTTTCTGCTTCGGTGCCTAAAATGTCGGCAATTTTTTCTGCAGAGATGTTGTCGGTTTCAAATTCGCCGTCAACTCTTGCTTTTGTTTCGCCTGCACGAATCATATTTTTGGATGCTCTTTCGCCCTTGAGCATATTTATTGCATCAATAATAATGGACTTACCTGCTCCCGTTTCGCCGGTGAGCACACTAAATCCTCTGTCAAAATCTATTTCGGCAGCTTCGATAACTGCCACGTTTTTTATGGAAAGATGCTTAAGCATTTGCCCTCACCTCTACTGGATATATTTGCTGAGTTTGTTGCAAAGCTGCTTTGCACTCTTTTCGTTTCTCACAACAATCATAATGGTGTCGTCACCGCATATTGTGCCCACAATTTCGTCCCACACAAAGCTGTCGAGGGCATAGCCAACAGCCTGTGCCGCACCCGACATGGTTTTGAGCACAGCTATATTGTTGGCGTAGTCAACATTTGTCAGGCAATGGTTCAGAATTTTTTCGAGCTTGTCGCTGATGCTGATGTCGCTGTCTTTTGACGGAGCGTATTTGTAGGTTCCATCGGGAAGAAGCACCTTTATTATTCTCATTTCCTGCAAATCGCGCGATGCCGTTGCCTGAGTGACGTTGTATCCGCATTCGTTGAGGCGGCGAGTCAGCTCCGACTGGGTGGATATGTTTTCTGAGCCGATAAGCTCCAGAATTTTTTCTTGTCTTTCGGTTTTTATCATATTATATTACTCCTTCACCCTTGCAGTTTTTTGTTGAATATTTCATAAAAGCATCTTCCGCTCACCTTTATGAGTTTTGTTTTCAGTTTGGATGCTTTGACTATTATTTCGTCGTTGTCAGATATTTTGATACTGTGCTGTCCGTCTGCCGTCAGCATTGAAATGTCGTCAAAATTTGCGTGAAAGTGGATTGCAATTTCGGCATTTCCCGGCACGATGATTGGCTTTGAGCTCACAGTGTGGGGGCACACCGGTGTTATTATGCAAACGTCGAGCTCAGGGTCCACAACCGGCCCTCCGGCACTGAGCGAATATGCTGTGCTGCCTGTGGGCGTTGCCACCACAACCCCGTCGCCAACATATGACGCCAGAAAATGACCGTTAACCATAACGTCGAGAGCTATCATACGTGTGTAGGATGCACGGGAGATAACAAGGTCGTTGAGGGCTGTGAGAGATGGGTATGTATCTTCTTTGCCTTTGACTTTTGCTTCAATCATAAATCTTTCTTCAATGGTGTAGGCTCCGTCTATGAGGCATTCAAGTGCTTTTCTGACTTCTGCAAGCTCCACATCGGCAAGAAAGCCTACGTTTCCCATATTTATGCCCAAAACGGGAACTCCTGCCACCGCCGCCTCGTTTGCAGCAAGAAGAATTGTTCCGTCGCCGCCAATGACAATTGCCACGCTGCATCCCTCAAGGGTTTTTTTGGTGTGAGTTTTGTCGGTTCCGTCCGAAAATACGAGTTCATATTTTGATTTTAATATATCGGCACACAGTTTTGTGATGCTGCCGTCAGAATCTTTCTTTTTGTTGGTTATAATTGCTGCTCTTTGCATAGTCATCCCTCATTAATATACAGTATATGATGTATAATTACATTGATTATACATCATATACTGTATATTTGTCAACAAGATAGACGCATTTGTTTTCTGTGTTGCATAACTTTGTTTTCTGTGTTATAATTTTAATATAATAATGAATATTTTAGTGAAAAATGTCTATGAGGTGATATATTTGAAAAAATCAGGTTTAAAAAACTTTGCCCGAGCTGCATTGGCTCTTTGTTTGGTTCTTGCTGTTGTTTTGTCTGTTTCGGCTTGTTCTCTTTTTGAACCGGATAACACTGTTTCCAAATATTCCACTGAGCACAGAGACGGCGGCAAGCTTGGTGAGGGCAACAACTATTTTACATTCAAGGTTGTTAGCTCCGATGGAGGCGAGGCTGTGTTTGAAGTTAGCACAAACCAAACAATTGTTGGCGATGCACTAAAAGAGCTGAAGCTCATTGACGGTGATGATGACCAATACGGATTGTATGTCAAATCCGTAAACGGTGAAAATCTCGACTACAACACAGACGGCAAATACTGGGCATTTTATGTTGGCGGAGAATATGCAGTGAGCGGAGTTGACAAAACCGAAATCGTAAACGGAACAGAGTATTCATTCAGGGCAGAATAATTATGAAATTAACAACAAAAGAAATTATCATTTTTGCAATGTTTGGCGCAATAATGTATGCGTCAAAAATGATTATGGAGATTCTTCCAAACATTCACCTTATCGGGGTGTTTGTTGTGGTGCTCACGGTTGTGTATGGAGCAAAAGCACTTTACCCAATCTATGTTTATGTGTTTTTAACGGGGCTTTTGGCAGGCTTTTCAACCTGGTGGGTTCCCTATCTTTACATCTGGACGGTGCTGTGGGCTTTTGTTATGCTCCTTCCAAAAAACATCAACCCCAGGCTTCGACCGATTGTGTATATGAGCGTGTGTGCACTGCACGGCTTTTGTTACGGAATTTTGTATGCACCCTGTCAGATGTTGTTTTACGGTTTGAGTTTTAAGGGTGTTGTTGCATGGGTTGCAGCAGGCTTTGCGTGGGATATTGTTCACGGTGTGAGCAACTTTTTTTGCGCATCACTTGCTTGCCCTCTCATATCAATTTTAAATAAGCTGAACAGGTCAAATATTAATTAATAAAGAAGAGGACTGCGAAAATCAGAATCACGGTTCGTCGGAAACCGCCGAACCCTACAAATGGTTTATGATAAAACAAATTATACCATTGTGTTGTAGGGAATGGCGCTTGTCGACATTCCGGATTTGATTTTCTGCAGTCCTTTGTATTTTTAACCTTTTATTTAAAACTAAAATATTTGTTGTGAGCATAAAGCTCATAGCCTTTGTATGCTGCAAGCTCATCCACTGTCACAAGCTGAAAGCCTCGCTTTATAAGCTCCGGCACAACAATTTCAACAGCTTCGGCAGTTGTGTCATACACATCGTGCATCAAAACAATGTCGCCGTCTTTTATGAAGTTGAGAATCGTGCTCGAAATGTGTTCGGCGTTTCTGTTTTGCCAGTCAAGTGTGTCCAGTGACCAATGCACAAGGGGTTTTTCGGCAATGTCCACAACCTGTTGGTTAACCGAGCCATAGGGTGGTCGTATGGTTGTGGGGTCAACTCCCGATGCCTCGGCAATCGCCTTCTGAGCACTTTTTAGTTCGCTTTCAATCTCCTCGGCCGAAATTTCTGCAAGGTAGGGATGGGTGTAGGTGTGGTTTCCGAGCTGACAGCCAATTCTTACGGTTCTTTTTAAGGTGTCTTGCTGGTTTCCTATCATACATCCTACAATATAGAATGTTGCTCTTGCATTATATTTTTCAAACACGTCGAGAATTCTTGTTGTAACTCCAAATCCCGGCCCGTCATCGAAGGTGAGTGCAATCATGGGCTTCGACGGGTCAATTTTGTCGCTTTGGGCATATGACCAACCGCTCGAAAGATAGCTTTCTACCTCTGTTAAAAACACTCTTTCCTTTCTGCCATCGGGTGCACAAACAACTCTTGTCACATCTCTTTTGTCGTCAAACCAGCCAAGGTTTTTGTAGGTTTCAAGCTCTCCGCTGAATATGGTGGCCTCTCTTCCGTCGGGTGCATAAATCTTTTTTACAATGTCCTCATAGTTTTCGGACCAGCCGGCATTTTTGTATTCCGCAAGACGGGAACGGAATATTATGTTTTCAACACCGTAAGGTGAGTATACCTTCACGATGGAGTTTCTGCTGTTATCCTGCCACACAGGGGCATGATCTCCGTGCGGGGCAAACATCATTTCACCTGCTGCTTCGGGAGAATATGATGGCAAATTTCCGTTAAACGAAAAAATTGAAGAAACAAATATAAATAAAAAAACAAACATTGAAGCAATAATTCTTTTCATATGTAATCCCTCGATATCTATATGTACTGCTTATATACTATCACATTTTGTTGAAAAATGGAATACCAAAAATAAAATTTTTTAAACTTTTTTCTGCGAAAAAGAACCCCTACACATAATTTTTTTACTCTTGCAGATTATAATAAAGAAAAATTGCCCAATTTTTAGTGAAATTGCGCAATGTTATTATACTTTTTCATAAAAAATGCCAAATCTTTAAAAAAAAAGAGGAAAAAAGGGGAGTATGTAGAACATAAGAATATGGCATAAGTTGGACATTGTATAAAAAAGCAATGTCATCATTATAAAATACTGTTTGAAAGGAGGGTGTTTGTATGTCTAATGCGTTCGTGTGTATTCTTGGCATAGGAACAGTTTTTGCAGGTCTCATTTGTATTATCATTCTTTGCAAGCTTATGAGTCTTGTGTGCGGCTTGTTCCCCGAAAAGAAGCAGGAGGCTGCGCCAAAAGCACCTGCGGCAAATAGCACCGCCATTGCCAACAAGCAGGAAATTGTTGCTGCTGTGTGTGCTGCAATTGCAGAAGATATTGGAACAGATGTTAAAAACATCAGAGTTGTATCATTCAAAAAAGCATAAGAAGCTTTTGTTATCAAGTCAGAATGTGCAAAATTTGCAACGGATGGCAAATTTTTGCGAAAATCAAAATCTTATAAGAGAGGTATATTATTATGAAAAACTATAAAGTTAATGTAAACGGTACAGAATATGTTATTTCAATCGAGCTCATCAGCGATGCTGAAGCTGCAGCTGCAAAAGCTCAGCCCGCAGCAGCTCCTGCAGCTCCTACTGCTCCCGCTGCAGCAGGCGAAGGCGCAGAAATTACAGCTCCCATGCAGGGAACCATTCTTGCAGTTAATGTTAAAGAAGGCGATGCAGTAAAGAAAGGCGACGTGCTCTTTATTCTTGAAGCAATGAAAATGGAAAACGAAATCATGGCAGGTGCCGACGGTGTTGTTACCTCCGTATGTGTTCAGAAAGGTGCTTCTGTTTCTAACGGCACAGTTCTTTGCACAGTAAAATAATAGGATCAACAAAATTATCAATCGGAGGAAATTATAATGAAAAAGAGAATTATTTCCGTCCTGGCTTTGGTTTTGATGCTTTCAATGACCATCGGAGTGTGCTTTGCAAGTGCGGCTTCCGAGGCTCAGGATTCTGCCCTGTTTATAAAATCGGCCGACTATGATGCCGAAGCAGGTCAGGTTAAAATAGTTGTAGCAAGCAAAGAAAAACAAGATGTGTATGCATCAATCGGTTTTAGCTTTGAAAACGAGAACAATGCTTTTGTTATTAACGGCGATCAGAAAACTCCCGCAATTCAGGGTGATATGATGATTAAAGCCGGCGGAGAACAGGAATTTATTTCCGATGTTGTGGTTGTAGACAACAAAGTCCCCGTTATCACAGTGTCCGGCAGCTATCAGATTCAGGGAGCATCTGTTAATGTGTCGCAGGCTTCCGAGGGCGTTGAGTTTGTTCTCAGTGATGTTTTAAATCAGCCTGAGGTTTCAAAGGTAGATGCTGTTATCAACTTCCTCAAGCAGACAGGCTTTTCAATGACCGACTGGAAATCACTTGTTATGATTATCATTTCATGTGTTCTTTTCTATCTTGCCATTGTTAAGAAGTTTGAGCCTCTTCTTCTTTTGCCAATCGCTTTTGGTATGCTTCTCACAAACCTTATGGGTTCAGAAGTTTTCCACGAA
>SVJL01000079.1 GCA_015068985.1 Oscillospiraceae bacterium | reverse complement strand
CCCTGTATCTGAAACCGAAATGCGGTTGGAAGTAAAGATTAAAGTTTCCTCATCATTCAAGGAAATGACGTACATTCGCAATGGTTTAAGATATGGTGCTCGTTCTGGTAACATCGTTAAAAAGATGATCAAATCCTACGAAGAATCCATGAAATAATCTGGTTTCGGTTTTGTTAATCTGCTAAAATTTTAAACAGATGCAAAAATACCGGAGAGTCAGACAGACTCTTCGGTATTTTTGTGTGTGTTGGCTGCATATACTAATATATAAAATCCTTCAATTAAAAAAGGAGACAGCTTTATGTGTTCAATATGTGCAATAGCAGATTTTACATCTAACGATAAGCTCAACCCCGGCAACCTTGCCATAATGGGAAAAACAATGAAGCACAGAGGCCCCGATGATTCGGGCATATATCTTGGAAAAAATGTTATTATGCACCATAATCGCCTGTCTGTTATGGACATTGCCGGTGGCAAACAGCCAATGACAGCTTTTTTGAATGATAAGAAATACACTATAGTCTACAATGGTGAAATATATAACACCGATGAATTAAAAACTGAACTCACAGGCTACGGTGCCAAGTTTTCAACCAATTGCGACACAGAGGTTGTGTTGTGGTCCTACATTGTGTGGGGTGAGGATTGTGTGAGCCGGCTGAACGGTATTTTTGCATTTGCGGTGTATGACGAAAAAGAAGAAAAGCTTTTTATGGCTCGTGACCGCTTTGGCATCAAGCCTTTTTTCTATAGTGTTATTGGTTCAACGCTTCTTCTGGCATCCGAAATAAAAGCCTTGCTTGCCCATCCAAACATCAAACCCAAGGTCGACAAAACCGGCTTGTGGCAGCTTTTGTTTTTGTCGCCGGTTTCGCTTAATTCCACCACGGTTTTTCGCGATATTTATGAGCTGGCACCTGCTGAGCGGGCAGTGTTCGATAAAAACGGCCTCAGAATAAATAAATATTGGAAGCTTACCGCCGCTCCTTTTTCCGACTCCCGAGAGGCTGCTATCTATAAAACAAAAGAGCTTCTTTTGGACAGCGTAAAACGTCAGATTCGCTCCGACGTTCCTCTTTGCGAATTTTTGTCGGGCGGGTTGGATTCGTCTGCCATCACGGCTATTGCTTCCAAGGAATGTCGTGAAAACGGCACCAAAACCGATACTTATTCTTTTGAGTATGAGGGCAACAAAGAAAATTTCAAATCGTCTCTTTTCCAGCCTCAGGGTGATGATGCCTATGCTACGGGTCTTGCCGATTTTTTGCAAACCAACCACACCGTGCTCACCGCCCCCACAGAACAGGTTGCAAAATGCTTGTATGCTGCAGTTGATGCACGTGATTTTCCCGGTCAGGCAGACATCGATTCATCTCTTCTATACTTTTGCCGTGAGGTCAAAAAACGCCATACGGTTGCTCTCTCAGGTGAGTGCAGCGATGAAATTTTTGGCGGCTATCCATGGTTTTACCGTGAAGAAATGATAAACCGTGACTTTTTTCCATGGATTCACGACCCCTTTGCCCGCATATCTTTGTTTAAAGCAGACATTGCTGTGCCTGATGATGGCTACCGATATATATGCGAAAAATACCGTGAAGATAAGGCAACATATAGTCTGCTTGAAGACGATAGCGATGAAATGAGAAGGTCACGCATAGCCACCAATTTGTCGGTCAATTATTTTATGACATCGCTTCTTGAACGAAAAGACCGTATGAGTATGGCAAGCGGGGTGGAGGTGAGAGTTCCTTTTGCCGATCACCGCATTGCAGAGTACGTGTATAACGTTCCGTGGGGGATAAAATTTGAGGGCGGCGTCGAAAAAGCACTTCTTAGAAATGCCATGGCAGACTTTTTGCCTTCATATATTACCCATCGCAAAAAAAGTCCGTATCCCAAAAGCCATAATCCGGAATACGAAAACCTTGTCACCTCAATGCTACAAGGTGAGCTGGCCAAAAAAGAATCTTTGTTTAATGATTTGATCGACAAAGCTAAGTTGTCCGAAATGCTTTCTTCCGACGGTCAAACATGGTTTGGTCAGCTTATGGCAAAGCCTCAGCTCATAGCGTGGCTCCTGCAGCTTGCCTATTGGCTCGAAAAATATAGTATTGTTTTAGTATAAAAAAATACAGGGCTGTCGCATTAAACAAATAATGCGATAACCCTGTATTTTTCTATTCAAATTCTCTACTGATACACTCTCTTATCATATTAATGGTTTCATCACCGTTTTCGAGCTCGCCCGAGTCTATCATAAGAGTTGCTCCATACACAAGAGATCGGATTATGTATGTTTTCTTTTTTTCTTCTTCTGCGTCAATCCCATATTCTTTGCAGCATTTGTGAATAAGAGCTTTGGTGCTTTCTGTAATTTTTACCATAACGCTTATTCGCTCATCGCCGAGCGAATCGGTTTTAAGCATCAAAACCGCTCTGAAGTTAGGGTTTGCTATCCAGAATTTAACATACGCTACGCAAATCTCGGTAAGCTGTTTTTTTGCGTCTGCTTCAAAAAGCTCCGAAATGTGATTTTGGAGCATTTCCCATTTTTTGTGAATATACAAAACAATTTCGGCAATAAAATCGTCTTTGCTTTTAAAATGCTTATATGGTGCAGCACACGACACATTGCAGTCTGCTGCAACACGGCGAAGAGAAAAATCGGCAATTCCGTGCTTTTCAATTTCGCCTATGCCGGATATAATAAGCTTTTGTTTAACTGTTTCAAAGTTTTCAAAATATTCCACTTATACAACCTCAATAAAAATATTTGTTTAAAGTATATCACAATTTGTATAAAGAATCAACTCAAAACTATTGACAAAAATCATATTTGTGATATAATATATTCCAACAAAGTTAACACTGTTAACTTATTCGGAGGTTCAATATGGATAAACTTCAAACTGCAAGAGGAATCATTAATTCAATAGACAAAGAAATGGCGGAGCTTTTCTGCAAACGAATGGAGGCCGTAAAGCTTGTTGCCGAATATAAACAGGAGCATGGTATGCCTGTGTTTGACGGCAGCAGAGAGGCTGAGGTTATAAAGAAAAATTCTCTTTTGGTAAGCGATGAAGAGCTAAAAGCATACTATGTTAACTACGTAAAGTCGGTTATGGACATTTCCAAAAGCTATCAGCACCGACTTTTAGAGGGAGCACGCATTGCCTATAGCGGAGTTGAGGGTGCTTTTGCCTATATTGCCGCAACCCGCATTTTCCCTGATGGTATTATGAAGTCTTATCCCGATTTTGAAAAAGCCTACGAGTCGGTTGTGTGCGGTGAGTGTGATTGTGCAGTGCTTCCCATCGAAAACAGCTATGCCGGCGAGGTTGCTCAGGTTGCCGACCTTATGTTTGAAGGCAGCCTGCACGTTAACGGCATTTATGAACTTCAAATAACTCATAATCTCCTTGGTGTTCCCGGTGCAAAAATGAGTGACATCAAAACTGTCATAAGCCATCCTCAGGCACTCAGTCAGTGTGGTGATTACATAAAAAACAAGGGCTTTTCATCGGTTCAGGCGTCCAACACCGCCATGGCAGCTCAAAAGGTGGCAGACGATGCCGATAGGTCAGTTGCGGCAATTGCCAGCAAAGAAACGGCAAAGCTTTACAATCTGGAGGTTCTTGACCATCATATTAACTCCAGCAACACCAACACCACACGTTTTGCTGTTTTTTCAAGAGTTGAAAACAAAAACATTAACACCTCCGACACAAGCTTTATTTTACTTTTCACTGTCAACAATGAAGCCGGCGCTTTGGCCAAAGCCATCAACATCATCGGCCGTCATGGTTTTAACATGAAAGCTCTCCGCAGCCGCCCCATAAAGGAAGTTAACTGGCAATATTATTTTTATGTTGAGGCAGAGGGCGATGTGTCGGGCATAAACGGCGAGCTGATGCTTGCCGAGCTTGGGGAATATTGCGATCGTGTTAAGGTTGCAGGCCGATATTCCAACGAAATCATTCTTTCTGACGAGGAGTAATAATAATGAACATTCACATGAACCTTGGAGAAAACAGCTACGATATTGTTGTTGAACGCTCTGTGATGAAAAGAGCCGATAAGGAACTTAATCTTAACAGAAAGGTTTTTATCATAACCGACTCCGGCGTGCCCGAGAGCTATGCAAAATGCGTTGCAGACCAGTGTCTTACACCTCACATCGCCACCGTTTGTCAGGGCGAGGTAAGCAAAAGCATCGAAACTTACGAATCTCTTCTCAAAAAGATGCTTAGCCTTGGTTTCACAAGAGGCGACTGCGTTGTTGCAGTTGGCGGAGGCGTTGTTGGTGACCTGTCGGGCTTTGTGGCGGCGTCATATATGCGAGGAATTGATTTTTATAACATTCCCACCACGGTTTTGTCTCAGATTGATTCGTCAATCGGCGGAAAGGTTGCCGTAAATCTCGGTGGCATAAAAAATATTGTGGGAGCATTCTATCAGCCAAAAAAAGTGCTCATAGACCCTGATGTTTTGTCAACTCTTCCAACAAGACAAATTTCAAACGGTCTTGCCGAAGCTGTTAAAATGTCGCTCACGTCTGATGCCGAGCTTTTTGATATATTTGAGAATCAAGATATTTTATCCAATATAGACGAGATAATTGTCAAATCATTAAACATCAAAAAAAGTGTTGTGGAGCAGGACGAAAAAGAATCGGGTCTTCGCAAAATTCTTAACTTCGGCCATTCAATAGGTCACGGCATAGAAAGCGAAGAAGCACTCTCTAATCTCTATCACGGCGAGTGCGTTGCTCTTGGTATGATTCCCATGTGTTCGTCAAAGGTGAGGGAGCATCTTGTTCCGGTTTTGAAAAAGCTCTCACTTCCAACAAGCGTCAACTGCGATGCAACCCGAGTTATCGAGGCACTGAGCCACGATAAAAAGGTTAAAAACGGAAAGCTCACTGCCGTATATGTGGAGAAAGTTGGCAGCTTTGTTATGAAAGAAATAGAGTGCGAAAGTCTTAAAGAGAGCATAGCTCTTATTTCTGAAAGGGGAGAGTAATATGAAGAATTCTTTTGGTTCAAGTGTTTCTGTCACCCTTTTTGGCGAAAGCCACGGACAGCAGATTGGCGTTGTAATCGACGGTATGGCACCCGGCATAGAGATAGACTCCGATTTTATTTGTGCACAGCTCTCTCTCAGACGACCCAAGGGCAAAATATCCACAGCACGTCGTGAGGCGGATGAATACACCATAGTCAGCGGCGTTTTTGAGGGTAGAACAACCGGAACCCCCATTTGTATTCTAATTCCCAATGCCGACACCAAAAGCAAAGACTATTCCGCCACCCGTGCTCTTGCACGTCCCGGCCATGCTGACTACACTGCCAACTGCAAGTATCACGGCTTCGAGGATTATCGCGGCGGCGGCCATTTTAGCGGCAGAATAACAGCACCACTTGTTGCGGCAGGAGCAATTGCCATTTCTGCTCTCAAAAAGAAAGGTATTCTTGTTGGCACTCACATCAAAAATTGCGGCGGAGTGTCCGACAGAAATTTTGAAAATCCGGAAAGTGATATTCTTGAGCTCAACTCAAAGGAGTTTGCAGTGCTCAGCGACGAATCTGCAAAAAAAATGAACGAAGCAATTCTTGCAGCAGCATCGGAGGGTGACAGCGTTGGCGGTATTCTGGAAACTGCCGTAACAGGAGTTCCGGCAGGGGTGGGCGAGCCTTGGTTCGATTCGGTTGAAAGCGTGCTATCACACATTTTGTTTTCAATTCCCGGCATAAAGGGAGTTCAGTTTGGCTTAGGCTTTGATTTTGCTTCAAAAAAGGGTAGCGAAGCAAACGACAGCTTCTATATGAACGGCTCAACCGTTGCCACCTCAACCAACAATAACGGTGGCATCAACGGCGGCATAACCAATGGAATGCCCATTATGTTTTCTTGTGCAGTAAAACCTACTCCTTCAATATATAAAACACAAAACACCGTTGATTTTATCAACAAAGCCGACTCTCAGATAAGCCTGCAAGGCAGGCACGATCCGGCAATTATTCATCGGGCAAGAGTTGTTGTGGACAGTGTAACGGCATTGGCTCTTTGCGATATGCTTTGTAGCCGCTATGGCACAGACTGGTTAGCCATGTAAAATCAATTCATATTTTTCTTCACTTGGGCTTCGGAATGGCTCGCTAAGCTCGCACATTCCTGCAGAGTCGTTTCGAAAAAAATGAATTGATTTTGCACCATTTTTAAAAGATTATAAGAATAATTTAAATAGTTAATAATCTGAAAGGATTTTTAATAATGCAATACGGTCTCATTGGCGAAAAGCTTGGTCATAGCTTTTCCAAATATATTCACGAACAAATAGAAAATCACGAATACATTCTCAAAGAAATTCCCAAAGACGAAATAGACACATTTTGGTGTGATAAAAATTTTAAGGCGGTAAACGTAACAATCCCCTACAAGCAGTCGATGCTTTCTCATCTCGACTTTATAAGCGAGCGTGCCAAAAAAATCGGTGCGGTTAACACTGTCGTTAACAAGAAAGGCAAACTATATGGCTACAATACCGATTGTCTTGGCATGAGAGCTATGATTCAAAAGGCGGGCATTTCAATAAGCGGCAAAAAGGTGCTTGTGCTGGGAACGGGCGGCACGTCAAAAACTGCCCGTGTTGTTGCACTTGAGGAGGGCGCAGAAGAGGTTTTGATTGTTTCAAGAAGCAAAAAAGACAACTCCATAACCTACGACGAAGCCTTCAAAAATCATTCTGATGCTCACATTATCATCAACACAACCCCTTGCGGTATGTATCCTGATGTTGATTCTTCACCAATTGATATAAACAAATTTCCAAGACTTGAGGGAGTTGTTGATGCAATCTATAATCCAATTCGCACAAAGCTTGTGTCGGAGGCAGTGAAAAAAGGAATAAAGGCAGTTGGCGGGTTGTATATGCTTGTTTCTCAGGCAGTGTATGCCGCAGAAAAGTTCCACGGCAAAACCTATCCCGAAAGCCTTACCGATAAGATATTCGATTCTCTTTATTCTTCAAAAGAAAACATTGTTTTGGTGGGAATGCCTTCAAGCGGCAAATCCACCGTGGGCAAAATTATAGCAAGTCTCACCGGCAGAAAATTTATCGACACCGATGATATGATTGTTGAATCACAGAATATGCATATTCCGGAAATTTTTAAGACATATGGCGAAAACAAATTTCGTGATATGGAGTCAATCAGCGTTAAAGAGGCATCAGGTTATAGCGGCTGTGTTATTGCCACGGGCGGCGGTGCAGTGCTGCGAGAGGAAAATGTGGCAAGGCTTAAGCAAAACGGCAGGCTTTATTTTCTTGACCGTGACCTGTCTCAACTTGTTCCCACGTCTGACCGACCGCTTGCATCTGATGCTCAAGCAATTCAAAAACGTTACAAAGAGCGATATCCCATCTACACATCCGTTGCAGATGAAATTATAAAAATTGATGCCGATGCAAACATGATAGCCAAAAGAGTTGTGATGTTGCATAGCGGCAGGAGGTAAACCTATGAAAGTAAGAATTGAACCCTCGTCACCCAGGGGAACCATAAAAGCACCACCGTCAAAAAGTATGGCTCACCGCCTCCTCATATGCTCCGGTCTATCTTGTGGCACAAGCAAGGTTAGCGGTATTGCTCCATCCGAAGACGTGCTTGCAACCCTCGATTGCCTGAAGGCACTGGGAGCAAGCTATAGCATGGATGCAGGCACCGTTACCATAACCGGTGCTAACATCACAAGTTCTGCAGGTGCAAAGCTGTATTGCCGTGAGAGCGGCAGCACACTTCGATTTTTTATTCCTATGTGCCTTATGAGCGGCAAAAAATTTGAGCTTTTCGGAAGCGATACTCTTCTTTCCAGACCAATGTCGGTTTATGAAGATATTTGCCGTGAGCAGGGCATAACATTTGAAAACAATGGTAAGTCTATTGAGGTTGACGGAAAGTTAAAATCCGGAAGCTATCGTGTTAAGGGCAATATAAGCAGTCAATTTATAAGCGGTTTGCTTTTTGTTTTGCCGTTGCTGCAGGGTGATAGCTCAATTGTTATCACTCCGCCAATCGAGAGCCGTTCCTATATTGACCTCACAATTTCTGCTCTTTCGCAGTTTGGTGTAGAGGTTAAATGGTCAGATGAACGCACTCTCTACATAAAGGGCGGTCAGAGCTACGCTCCCCGAGAGGTGAGCGTTGAGGGTGACTATTCAAACGCAGCCTTTTTTGCTGCACTCAATTTTCTCGGCGGCAATGTGGAAATAGACGGTCTTTCCCCCGAAAGTCTGCAGGGCGACAGAGTGTATGCAAAGCTTTTTGATATGCTTTCCCGTGGCACTCCAACGGTTCACATTTCCGATTGTCCCGACCTTGGCCCCATACTCTTTGCTCTTTCTGCCTGCAAAAACGGCGGTGTTTTTACCGGCACTGCAAGGCTGAAAATAAAAGAAAGCGACCGTGCAGCCGCTATGGCTCAGGAACTTCAAAAATTTGGCGTTTCTGTTAAAGTGGAAGAGGATTCTGTTGTAGTGTATCCTTCAGAATTTCACGCTCCCAAAGAGGTTCTGAATGGTCATAACGACCATCGCATAGTTATGTCGCTCTCGGTGATGCTAAGTGTTACCGGTGGCGAAATAGACGGTGCAGAGGCAGTGGCAAAAAGTATGCCCAATTTCTTCGACATGCTAAAAACAATAGGAATTAAGGTGACAGAAAATGCAGATAATTAATAAAAAACTAAAATTTCTGATTGTCGGTCTTGGTCTCATTGGCGGCAGCTATGCCAAAGCCCTTCGCAAAAAGGTTTTTATGTTTCTGCCATCAA
>SVJL01000078.1 GCA_015068985.1 Oscillospiraceae bacterium | reverse complement strand
GCGATAGTTGAAGTTAACTGCAGCAACAGAGTCGGGATACTGCTCTTTGAGCTTCACAAGCTCTTCGGCTTCCTGATAGTTCATGCAAAGAGGCTTTTCTGACAAAAGATGCTTTCCTGATTTGATAATCTCTTTGTTGATGGACAAATGCAGGAAGTTGGGAGTGCAGTTGTGCACAGCATCAATTTCAGGGTCAGCCAGAAGCTCGGCCACGCTCGAATAGCATTTTTCGATTCCATAGTAGTCTGCTTTTGATCTCGCAAGCTCTGCATTGGTATCGGCAACAGCGTAAAGCTGGCAACAACCTATACGACGAACTGCCTCAATATGGCTTTCGCCAATATAGCCCATGCCGATAATTCCAACTTTTATTTTTTTCATGGTTGTTCTCCTTTATAAGCTGAGAATAATGTTTCTGATGTTGTTTGCAACTTCCTTGATTTGTTCCTCTGTAGAAAGAATGTTGATGCCATATCCTGAGCCCAGACCTTTGTCAACAACGCCAACGCTGATGTTGACAGCGCGCTCTAAGATATCATCGGTCTGAGGAAGCATGTGCTTTTCGTATACTCTGTCATTTACGTTCATGGTTTTTGCTGGAAGAAGCTTACCAAGCACCTGCTCCATGTTATTATATACGTGCCAGCCCGAATATGCAATGGGTCTGCCGCCTGTTTTTTCACAGAATTTTTCGGCAAGCTCTTTTGTATCGAACAACAAGGTGAGAAGAGTTGCACATTCACCCTCGTCATTGATTTTTCTGAAAGAAATGTGAGGAAGGTCTTTGAGCATATCTTTGAGCATAGCTTTTTTAGCACGCAAAGTGGTGAGGATTTCGTCGAGCTTTCTTGTCTGAGCCAAAGCAACTGCACCTGTGAGCTCGTTCATTCTCATGTTCATGCCGATGATACTGCGGTTGCCGATTTCAACACCGGTACGATTTGGCTTATGACCCTGGTCATGATAGCCAAAAGCTCTTTCGTATAAATTCTCGTCATTTGTGATAACAGCGCCGCCGTCACCTGTGGAAATGGTTTTGAATATATTGAGCGAAAAAGCACCAATATCGCCATATGTACCGCAGCGTTTGCCCTTGTAGCTTGCACCAACTGCCTGACAGCAGTCCTCGATTACATAGAGGTTGTGCTTTTTGGCAATTGCCATTATCTTTTCAAGGTCACAAGGATTGCCAAGCATATGCACGGGCATGATAGCTTTTGTTTTGGGTGTGATTAAGTCTTCAATTTTTGCGGGGTCAATTGTGAGAGATTCATCTATTTCTGCCAGCACCGGAATGGCACCTGAAAGCATGATTGTGGAAATAGATGCAATAAATGTGTAGCCCGGAACGATGACCTCGTCGCCTGCGCCTATGCCTAATGCAGCAAGTGATGCAAGAAGCGAGCATGTGCCGCTTGTGGTTGCAACTGCATAGTTTGCACCCATAGTCTTTTTGAGCTGCTCTTCAAAATCTACAACCTTGTGAGTGTAGCCTTCGGTATCGGGAGCGCCGTATCGGAACAAGTATCTTCCTTCAAGCACTTCCATAACTTCTTTTCTTTCTTCATCGCCAAACACAAATGAACCAGGTCCACCTGCTCTTGCCATAATAATTACCTCCTGCTTTAATATAATTTTTGTTTTTCAAATACTGTATGCATAGTTTATCACCTTGCAAGTATATTATACTAAAACGTTTTAGTCTTGTCAAGATTTTTTTGTATATTCGTTAGTGTTCCCCTTAATATGACATATTAATATCTTTCGGCTAACATAATTACAAATTGCAGGTATAGAGCTTTGCTAACTCAGTTATTGCCTTAAAATCGCCTGCATCAATTTTAGCTTTATTAACAACTCCCGAACCAATGCCAACTCCACACGCACCGGCTTCAAGATATTCCGTCATATTGCCGGCACTAACGCCGTTTACAGCCAAAAGACGCACATTTGAAAGCGGAGCACTTATGGTTTTGATGTAGGAAGGACCACCCAAAAGATTAACAGGGAAAACCTTAACAAAGTCGGCTCCTGCCCTATCTGCCATAGCAATTTCGGACGGAGTGAGAGCTCCGGGAATAGAAACAAGGCCTTGCTGTTTTGTTTTTTTGATTATATTTACATTAGTGTCGGGAGAAATTATGAATTTGCCGCCTGCTTCCCGAGTTAGTTCAACTTGCTTTTCGGTGAGAACAGTGCCGGCACCAACAACCATTTTATCGCCAAAATGACTGGAGAGCATTTTGATGTATGAGGCTGTTTCTTCATCACTAACGTTGCCTTTCATATCATAAGTGCACTCAACAAGTCTGATGCCACCCTCATACATTGCCTCGGCAAGATGAATCAGCTTTTCTTTTGCAACACCTCTTACAATTGTTATTATCTTGTATTTTTCAATTTGTTCAATTATTTTTCTTTCCATAATTTTATCCTTTCATTTAGCCTGACAACAGCTAATCATTTTTTTAATTTCTTCTATAAGATTGTTGTAATAATGCTCAAATCCCTCATCATTGGGGTGGAGTCTTAAATCGGAGAAATATTTTTGGTTATGGGGCACAAAATCCTAGGCAGAAATCACCGTTATATTTTTGTGTGCCGAGCAGATTTTTCTGATGTTATTTTCGACATCCTCAAATTTGCCAAAAATCCTTTCGCCATCATAGTCACTTCGCCATATTGGAGTTAGAGCAAATATGGGAACTTTCGGATAATTGCAAACAAGAGAATCAAAAAAGATTAGTGCAGCATATTTTTTTAGCATACTGTCTCTTCTTGAACGAAGCATCGCCAGCGAAGAACATTTGCCAAATCAATATGCAAACAAAATCTTTTATGTTATTCAGACTATGAACAAAGAATATGACAAGAACTATACCCTCGATGAATATGCAAAAATGTGCACAATGAGTAAATTTCACTTTTTGAGAGTGTTTAAAGAAATAACCGGTTCTTCACCCATTGAATACCGGAATGAAATCAGAATAAATCACGCAAAGGAATTTTTGGAAGACAACGAATATTCAATAAATGAAATTGGAAGAATGGTCGGTTATGCATCGGATTCATATTTTTGCGATGCATTCAAAAAGAAAACCGGATATTCACCGATTCAATACAGAAGAAAAACGCAGAAACAATAAAGATTCTGATTTTTTTCATATTATTCAAAAATTCCTGTTTTTTTGCTTAATGGATAGCCTATTGCAAGGCACACAACCGTTCCGACTATCGCAATCAGAGTCCACGAAGATACTGTTGCTCCCCATCCAAAATTATCGGATATCAAAGCAGCACCGTAGGTGTAGATTGCACTGCCAATATAGGTGCAGCTATTGAGAACTCCCGACACGGTTGACACATTGCCTCCCTTTTTGAAATATGCCGGAACCATGCAGATTAGCATCAGGTTAACGCCGTGCATACTTCCGGTGAGAGCAGCGGAGAAAACAACCGACATTGCAGCACTCACTCCAGTAAAAATCTGAATCATAAGTGCCGAAAAAGCTCCGGCACCAAAAATTATGCCGGCACATTTAAGAGGATTGGTGAACACTTTGTTATAGAGCCTCTCCGACAAATGAAAGCACACAATGCTGAAAATCGGAAGAAGAACACCTGTGAGAATTGAGATGACACTGCTGAGGTTATAGGTGTCGGATATGTAGGACGGCATCCATGTGGTTACGCCGTCACGAAGTGCCCCCTGGAGAATTATTGCAAGCATTATGCAAAGCATTATTGGAGAAAACACAGACACTGCATTTTTGCTTTTCTGTTTGGCATCGGCGTTTTTTTGTGCAGGCTCAACGACAGGACACAAAACATTCCACACAAAAACCATTATTGCACCTGCCGCTGCCGACACAAAAAAGATTGCTTTCCAGCTGCTAACGTGAATAAGCAATGGTGCTGCAAGATACACAAAAATTGTGCCGAGAGAGCTTCCCCACGAGATTTTGACCGTAGCACGGCTATAGGCATCGGAGGGGAGAAGAATTGTGAGAAGAGCAACAATAGGCGGCCACATAAAGCTTTGGGCAAAGCCATTGATGCACCAAAGAACCGTCATTTGCCACGCCGAAGCGCAAAAGGGAATTAGAAAATTCATTGCCGCACTCAGTGCAAGACCGAATGTCACAAGTTTTTTGGGATTGATGCGGTCGCCACATATGCCGCTTATAATCTGACCTGCACCGTAGGTGACTGAGATGCCGGTTATGGCAAGGGAAAGCGATGTTTTGGAAAACGGAGTTGCATTGACCATTTCGGCTATAACAGCGGCAAAATTTATGCGGGTAATGTAGCTTATAAAATAAGTGAACATAAACAGTGTTACAACAGATGAGTTGTTTAAATTTCTTTTGTTTAGCATAGTTTAAACTCCTGACATAACTAATTTTACGCCATTTTCGGCATATATGTTTTTTATATCATCCGAAACGGCAGAGTCGGTTATATAGGTATATTCCTTGCTCATATCGGAGGTTTTGTACAGTGATGTTTTTTCAAATTTTGAACTATCTGCCAAAACATAAACCTCTCCGGCAATTCCAAGGAGCTTTTTTTGTATTCGCATAAGCTCAGGGGTGTTGTCGCCAAGGCCAAAATCCAAAGACAATGACAAGGGAAATACAAAAGCTTTTTGAACTCTGATGTTATCGAGCATACGACAGGTGAGCTCACCAAAGAACGAATTTTCTTTTTTCATAAATTCGCCGCCGCAAAGAATGACCTTTACCGATTCGGAGGGAGAAAGAATGTTGAACACGTCAATCGAGTGAGTCACAACAGTCAGATTCAAGCCCGATTCTTTAAGAGTTTTTGCAAAATACACAGCAGTGCTGCCGGTGTCGACAGCAATAATGTCGCCATCAGACACAAATCTTAGTGCCAAGCGTGAAAGCTCTTCTTTGAGCTTATCATTTTCGGCAATACGCTTTTCAAAGGAGAAATATTCTTTCATCTCCCCTACCGCCACTGCTCCGCCGTGAACTCTTTTTAAAAGATTATTTTTTTCCATTGCTATAAAATCACGGCGAACTGTTTCGACAGAAACATCAAATCTCTTAACAATATCGACCGTTGTTACGGCTCGTTGTTTTTTTATGAGCTCCAGTATTTTATTTTGTCTTTCTGTGGTAAACATCTCAATCATCCTTTGCAATTCCAACAATACACACATTATTGCACACAAATACACATTTGTCAAGAGGAATTACTTATTTTTGCTAAGATATTTTTTTGTTACTGCAAACACCTCGCCCGACAAAACAACCAAGGCGACAAGGTTTGGAATTGACATAAGACCGTTGAATGTGTCGGAGAGGCTCCAAACAAGGTCGAGACTAAGGATTGCCCCCAAAAACACAAACAGAATGTATATGATTTTGTAGATCACTACACTTTTGGTGCCAAAAAGATATTCCCACGCTACTGTGCCGTAATAAGACCAACCGACAATTGTTGAGAATGCAAACAGCAGAATTGCTATTGCAATTATTTTGCCTGCAAAAGAGCCAAAATGCTGCGAAAATGCATAGGTTACGAGCTCGATGCCCTCAACTTTTTTGAAGCACACAGCATTTATTGGTGACTTTGGGTTGTCATCAATTATACCGTCATCGCCAACGCTTACTCCTCTTACAGACATTAAATTAGTGTAAGTTAACGAATCACCGCTTGAAGTGTCCTTTTTAACAGCAATCTCAAAAGGAGCACCGTTTTGCGGAGTGACATAATATCTGGTTCCGGTTTCTGCGGGTGATGCCGGAACATAGATTGAATTTGCCACATAGTCCA
Organism: Oscillospiraceae bacterium; assembly: GCA_015068985.1. Classification (GTDB taxonomy): domain Bacteria; phylum Bacillota; class Clostridia; order UMGS1810; family UMGS1810; genus RGIG1828. Next base: position 3,221 of record SVJL01000078.1, on the reverse strand, counting down.
TAAGAACATCGGCATTTTGGGAGCCATTATCATAGAGTGAAACATAGCGTGTCTCTTTTGTTATGCCCGACAGTGCCTCATCAAGCGGCATTGCTGATGCAGACGAAGACAAAAGAGCAAAAGCTGTGAGGGAGCAAATTACAATTGTGTCGAAAAACACCGTAAAAATGCCCCACATTCCCTGAACTGCAGGTTCATCAACATCGGCTATGCTATGAACAATGACCGACGAACCAAGACCGGCTTCATTGGAAAAAATCCCTCTTTTGAAACCAAGTGTCACAGTTTTTTTTAGCATTATGCCTGTTGCACCGCCAATGCCTGCTTTCAGGTTGAATGCACTTTTAAGAATGCTTGAGAAAACATACGGTATGCGATGGTGATTGGATATCATAACATAAAGAGTTGCCAAAATGTAAAACAAAGCCATTGCAGGGACCAGCTTTTCGGTGGTACGCCCCACTCTTTTTGCACCACCAACTATGATGAATGCAGAAACTACAGCAATGCATATGCCACAAAAAACAGGACTGATGCCAAAGTTTGCCCTTAGTGCTGTTGAAATAGAATTGACCTGAGCCATATTACCCATGCCAAAGGACGCAAAAATACAAAAAATGCAGAACAACGGGGCCAAAAGCGTTGACAAAAACTTAAAACCTTTCTTTCTGCCAACGCCGTCACGGATATAATACATTGGCCCCCCAAGCAATTTGCCGCTTTTGTCCCTTTGCCTGTAAGATATGCCCAAAACATTTTCGGCATATGCCGTCATCATTCCAAATACAGCTGACACCCACATCCACATAACAGCTCCGGGGCCACCCACGGCAATTGCTGCTGCAACTCCTGCTATGTTGCCCGTTCCGATTGTTGACGAAAGAGCAGTGCATAAAGCTTGAAACTGCGATATTTCTCCCCTGCCGCCTCCCCGACGTGATGAAGTTTTTCGCGAAAAAACAGAGCCTATGGATTTTTTTATCCATAGGCGTATGTGAAAAATCTGAAATGCTTTTGTGCCAAGAGTCATCAGCACCCCAACAGAAAGAATCAATATTACAGTTGGTGTGCCCCAAACAAAGCTCCCGACAGCATCGTTAATCTCAGAAATAACCTGAACAAATTTGTTCATTTTCAACTCTTCTGCCGTTTTGGTATGATAATAGGACCATCGGTCGGGAGGATGCCGGAGTCGCTAAGTGAATTTACTTTGATTATTTCTTCGCTTGTGGTGTTATATTTTTTTGCAATATCCCATATGTCGGTGTCTGAGTCGGGATAGAAAACCACAATGCTTGGCTGAGACGATTTTTGTATTGGAGATTTGGTATCAACCTTAAAGTCTGTTATCAGATCTATTTCTTCATATGCTGAACACCTTGCCTCAGCTTTAACTACGGTGCGTGTCTGAATTTCTTTTGATGATGCAAGAATGTAGCCATAATTGAGGCAGGCGATGGTGCCAAATGCAGTTGCACTACTTGCCATATTGTCGCATATAATTTCGGTTTCAAATGGCGTGCTATGGCGTATACGGTGAAGGTCACCTGAATCATCGGAATATATCACAACATTTTCAACATTACCACAAACTTTAATACGACTGATTTCATTAGAAACATCTGTGCAGCTTACCGACGAATCCATATAGTGTATTTTTGACACAGGAGTGTCGGAATCGGAAAGGATTACCGAATCTTTTACGGTTATCTGATTCTGAGATTGACTTCCGATGTGTGCAATACCGGCTTTACGTTTTTTTATTTCATAAGCATAGTCGGGACTATACATATCTGCAACGAGAGAATAGTCACAGTGACCATAGGCACATATGCTTCCTTTGATTTTAAAATCAATATCGGCACCAACACCCATATCTGAGGGTGAAATTGAAGCAGTACAATCGGCAGTTTCAAAATGAGAAACGACCGTATGATCTGACGAAAGTTCGTCTATGTCTACAATTTCTGTGAAAGCAAGCTCTGTGTCGTATTCGGATATCTCGTTATCGGCACCGTAAAGAATTTTAAGGTTGGCGTTGCCTTTTACAACGGCTTTGTTATTTACGGTTTTTATTTCGGATATGTCGGGTCTGACGCTCACGTCATAGATTTCACATTCCGAATCGGATGTGGGAAGTGCAATTGATTCGGAAAGAGAAATGTCGAACTCTTTGCACGCAGCCAAATAGTCGCCCTCTTTTGCGGCGGCTATTGCCGGAATTTCTTCGTGCATATTGTCACCGCTTATTGCATCAATTTTGCTCTGACGAGTGGCTTCGGCTTTGAGCTCAAGAATTGCTCCTACCGAAAGCTTTCGTGAGTTCTTTACGTCAAATCCCGTTTTAGCCACATAGCACTCACCAAAACCAATTGCAGAATCATCGGCGCCGGGCATTTCTGCCTGATGATTAAACGGAGAAACATATTCTATAGTGCATATTTTGCTCTTATCATTTTCGCCAACATACATAATGTTGAATTTGACCTTACCCGAGAAAATGACCTTGTCCTTTCTCATATACCGTTCGCTGACATCTGCCAGAGCTTTGACCGACAAAATCCGGTAGATATCGGGTTTGGTATCGGGCACAATGACGTCAGCTTCAACGTTTGCCTTGGTTTTAATTTGCTTGGCATAGTCACACACAGACACTGTGTTTAAATTAAAATCCATACTGTTCATCCCTTCATACATATTGGTGTTTGTACAGTATATGAGGCAAAGGAGGCAGGTAGAACAGGAAATGTTTGATGCTATATTGGCATATATAAAAAAATGCAACCGTTCAAATTTAAACAGTTGCATTTAATTTACATAATTATTAAATTAGTTAAGAGCAGCTTTTGCTGTTTCAACGAGCTGTGTGAAAGCTGCGGGGTCTGCAATAGCAATCTCGGAGAGCATCTTTCTGTTGATGTCTACGCCTGCTTTTTTGAGACCATTCATAAACTGAGAATAGTTAGTACCGTTGAGTTTTGCAGCAGCACTGATTCTGGTGATCCAGAGCTTTCTGAAATCTCTCTTTCTCTGTTTTCTGCCAATGTATGCATATACAAGTGATTTCATAACTGCTTGTTTCGCAGTTCTGAAACATTTGCTCTTTGCGCCTCTATAACCTTTTGCAAGTTTTAAAACTCTTTTACGTCTTTTTCTTGTAGCCATAGCGCCTTTAACTCTAGCCATTTTAAAACGCCTCCTCTATATTATTTATACAATAT
>SVJL01000077.1 GCA_015068985.1 Oscillospiraceae bacterium | reverse complement strand
ATATAGTCACGGGGGTTAACTCCGCTACCGCCATGCATAACAAGGGGGATTTTTACCATTTTTCCAATTTTTTCAAGACGTTCAAAATCAAGCTTTGGTTCTTTTGCATATATGCCGTGAGCTGTGCCAAATGCACAGGCAATGGTGTGACTATATCTACAGCGATGAGGGCACAGTGCTCCAGCTTTTCGGCATTGAAGGCGATACCTTTACAATTGAAAATATTGATGGTGAAGACCGCTACATATACACCGATAAAATTTTAAACTATGAAGAAAACGGTTTTACATCGCTCAATTATGCAATGTATCACTATATGCTCCCCTGCAATGCTCCCGGCTACAATCAGCATAGAGATTATCTCAACAACTACTATCAGATGCAGCAGCAAAAGGATGCAATCATCACGTGGAACGTTGCTGTAGAAAACGCTCTTGAGCACCGTCTGCCCAATCTTTCCTACACTGAGGAGGAAACAGCAGAAATTACAGATATCAAAGAAATTGCAGAGGCAAGCTTAGAGGTGGCACTTTGCGATATAATTTTTGGCAAAAACTCTATCAACACATACGACGCTGCAATTGCAGAAGCAAAAGCAAACGGATACGACAGGTGGATAGAAATTGTTCAGGATGCATATAACAGATATCTTTCAAAAAAATAAATTCTCTGTTATAGAGCAATAGTTCAATGGCTTTTTCAAAGTTGCCGCAAGTGGTGGAAATGCCTATAGCCTCAGTGGAAGCGTCGGAACAGGTGTTCTGGAACTGTGCAACTTCGCCACTATTGGCAACAGGATTCGGGCAAGCTACAAGGTCAAATTCAGGATTCTGTGCCTGAGCTGCAGGAAGGATTTTTCCGATACCGGAGCCAACGTAGCCGTAGGTGGTCATTGATGTGCCGTTTGTCATATTAGATTCAATTTTTGCAGAATCATTTGTTATAAATCCGGCATCTATATAGCCCTTTTTGAACCAGTCTGCCATTTGGGCAACATATTCTTTATAGCCTTTTTCAAAAGGAGCAAAAACAACCTTGCCATCTTCAAGATACATCTGCTTACCCACATTGAAAGCAGTGTTAAACGAATGTGTGGTTGCCGATTTGAAAGATATTACGTCACACGCAGAAGTGAACGGCTTGGAGAAACCCTCTGCTTTGGCTTTTGCAAACACCGCTTCCCATTCGTCAATTGTTTCGGGAATTTCCATATCCCATTTCTTGAGAAGGTCGGCTCTTGTGTACAAGCCGGCAAAGCCTTTGGTTTCACCGATATTAAGAATATTAAAGCCGTAGTATCTGCCATCATCAGTTGTTGCCTGAAGCTTATATTCGTAGTTATCGGCCTTGCCTTTTTCGCCTTCCATATAGTCATAGTAGTTAGGTGCATGGTCTTTCATATAATCATTGAGAGCAATGATTACATCATCATCAAGTGCCTGCTGCGGACCGCCTGAATAACTGCCCCAGTTATACTCTATCATATCGGGTATTTTGTCACCGGAGAGCATTGCAATAAAAGCTTCGTTACCGGTTGAACCCTCAATGGGATGGATAAAGTCGATATGAACACCGGTTCTTTTTTCCATTTCCTGATAAAACATCATTTCGTTGTAATTTTGAAGAGTTTCCTGCGACATAGGATCCATAACAGCCCAGTAAGTAAAGTTTTTACCATCAGTCTGTGCGTGCTCTGTGGTGTTGCCTCCACAACCTGCAAAAGCACTTGCAAGCAGTGCCATACAAGATAGTGCAACAATAATTTTACTAAATCTTTTCATAAAAACACCCTCTCATAAAATTTGTTTATAACTACGTTTATGGTAGCAAATATTCATTTGCTTTGCCAATAAATTAACTGTTATATTCAACGATTTTTTCGCAATTTTGTAATATAAGCAGTTGCGTTAGTATCCGAACTCGCCTAAAACTCCTCAAAAACACTTGCGTTTTAGGTCAAAGAATTTTAAGATACAAAACCCCCTTATCTTCACCAAAGTGCCAGAAAAACCAGTCTGAAATCAGACTGGTTTTTCCGGGTTTAAACTATAGTTTTTTCAAGATATTCGAGTGACAGCTCAACCATCTTTTTGCCCATTTCCGCATTGGCATTTGCCGCACTTTTTGTGAACCAGTGCTCAATATCGCCAAGGCGTTCAAGCTTTACGCAATCCGGATAGAGTGCCATAAGAATTGAACACTCAAACTCGCCGGCATGGTCGTAGCCTGTGGCATTTTGCACCTCTGTGCTCATTGTGGGTATAACTTTTATCCAGCTAAACGGATCGTCTCCGCCGCCAAGGTTTTCGTAATAGTCCTTATAGCTTTCGCTTCCCCACCAGCCCTGACCTTTTGTTTTTTCCAAGTAGCGCATTGTTGCTCTTTTTGCCGCTTTCATATAAGAAAGAGTCATTGGCATAAGGTTTTCCTGTTCAAACTGATGATGAATAACAACGTATATATTACGCAGGCCTGCTGAAAGCATACTCATAAACACATTAAACACATACTCTTCAAACACAACCTCGTCTATGTGAACGGTGCCGCTTGTGTCGTCGCCAACAGCCCAGCTCGACGGCGAATAGCTGATTGATGGAGCAATGATTATGTCTTTTTTCTCTGCAAGCTTTTCGATGAGACCCTGAGCCACAAGAGTGTCGCATCCGTATGAGCAGTGCGGTCCGTGATATTCGACCGTGCCGCCAACAATAACAACCGGAGTACGGTTTTCTTTTGCTTTTTCTACTTCGCGTGGAAAGCATTTGTCTAAATGCAATGTTATCTTCTCCTTTCGGTTAGCCAAAATAATCGTTAATTGTAAGATAAATTATTGTTTATTGGTGTAAAGGCTCCCCTGTGTAAGGGGCTGTCAGCGAAGCTGGCTGAGGGGTTGTTTTTGAAAAAGTCATTCACAATCCCTCCACCAAGCAAAGCTTGGTCCCCCTCCCTTTACACAAGGGAGGCAACGCATTAGCATATTTTCATCTCATCTACAAACAATAATTTACTCACTATAACCAAGTGTTGTATAAAATGCAAGATTTGCCTGAGTATTGTCGAGGCGGCCATATTGAACAACAATGTTGCAGTTTGAGGAAAGCTTCATTGCATACTGTGTTTCAAAAGGAACCTCAAATCCGCACATATCATCGGGATTGTTGGTACGAAAGCATCTTACTCTTCCCGCTTTTACTGTCCAGTTAATTTTGGTATAGGGGTCTTTGTCGGTGAAAAAGAGCTTTACTGCAATGTGAGCATCTTCGTTTGTGTCGTTCACAACAATAACAGACTCGTGACCTTTTGCAACACCTTCGCCCTCGTGAGGAAGCTCACAGTCGGGAAGTATCCATTCTTTTTTTCCAATTCCGTTAGCAGTCAATTTCGATAAGTCCTTTCTTGAGGTAGTCTGTCATAGAGGTGCAACCCTCTTTTGTTACGGCAATACCTTTTTCCCATCTGCAGCCAAAGGTAGAGCCGGAAACAAAGGTGTCGATCTGGAATGTCATATTTTCTTCGAGCATATAGTCGGAGTCGGTTTCCATCCAGGGTGGCTCAACCTCAATCATACCGGTGCCGTGGCAAGGTCCGTACACGTAGTTATCTTTCATTCCGTTTTCAACATAAAGGTCATAAAAGCCTTTTGCAATTTCGGATGCCATTGTGCCGGCTTTGATTTTGGACTCGGTCCAATCGTGCATCTGATGGCAAAAGTCGACAATCTTTTTCTTTTCGCCCTCAGCCTTGCCCATAATAACAGGCAGACCAATGGAGGGAGAATAGCCGTCTACCTTTGCCGAAAGATTAAGCTGAACAATGTCGCCTTTACCAATTATGCGATGACGTGAACGGCTGATTGCGTGGCTTGTTGATTTTTCGCTGAACACATACATTGGAAGACCTTCGTATTCGGCACCCTCTTCATAGATAACCTTCTGAGCAATACCAACCATCTGAAGCTCTGTTACGCCCGGTTTTAAGCATCTGATAACTTCGTCGGTTGCTTTTTCGATGATGCGGAAGCCTTCTTTAATACAAGCAAGCTCATTGATACTCTTGATTTTGCGAAGAGTTACCATAATATCGTTGCATCTTATGATTTCTGCTTTTGGATAAGCGTCTTTAAGACCTTCATATACGGGAAGTGTACATTCAACATAGCTTCCAAGACCAATTTTGATGTTTTCGCCGCTAACTCCGATAGATTTGAACACATCGTTAAATGTGCTTGCCTGAAGCTCGGGGTAAGAGGGATCTGCCGATTCTCTGAATTCTCTTAAAACATACACCTTTTCGATTTTGGAAAAGTCTTTGCCAAAGACTGCCGATTCGGGGCCAACAAGGAGTGCCGCGTCGCCGTTTGCCGAAATTGCAACACCGGCTCTTTCAAAAAGAGGCCAAAAGCCGCTGAAATAACGTGCGTTGGCATAGTCGGATTCGGTGCTCATTACGAGCATAACATCAAGACCCTTGTCACGCACAAGTTTTGCGGCTTTTTCTATCCTTTCTTTGTATTCATAGTCAGGGATACAAACTCTGTTTAGCATAATAAAAAATCCTCCATTTTTCTTTGTTTTAGGCAAGTTCGGATACTAACGCAACTGCTTATTACTGTAATTATATATTAAAGAGAGGATATTGTATTTATATTATATTTTCATATTTTTGCGTAATCTTCCAAAAAATACAAAATTACATAACAGACTTTTTGTATTCGGAGGGTGACATTCCCGTTGCTTTTTTAAAGGAATTTGAAAAATGATGAATTGTTGCATAACCGAGACTGTCGGAAATCTGAGAAATATTGAGCTCACCCAACCTTATCATACTCTTTGCTTCGTCCATTTTAAGATTTATAAAATATTCTATTAACCCAACGCCGGAATAATCTTTCCATTTTTTGCAAAGGCTGGACTGGCTTACGTTAAACTTTTTGCAAAGGTCGGAAAGAGTGATGTTTTTGTGTATGTTGTCGAGAAGATAGCTTTTTAAAAGCTCAGCAAAGGTTGTGGACACAATGGTGCGTGATTCTTCGGTCTTTTTTAGAGTTTCAAATGATTCGGTTCTGATGAGAGAATAGAGAAACTCCAAAAAATAGCACTCCATAAGCTGAGTTGCACCAATATGGTTATCGATTAAGGTCAAGGCTTTGGGTATTCCGCTTGTGGTGTTGGTAATGTCCCCTATCGCATTTTTGCACTCATCCAAAAAAAGCGACAGAATCTTTTTTGACCCTGAGGTGACCGTATATATTTTTCGCTGAAGCTTTTTTAGAAGTTCGCTCTCAGACACAAAGGAAATTACCAGAACAGAACTCGAAACCTTTTTGTTTGATATGTGGGAATGACTGCTATGGGGCGGATGAAAAACCACCTGTCCGGCAGAAAGTGTGTGGCCCACGCCACCGTAGTTGGAAATAACATCGCCACGGTCTACATAGACCATTTCCCAATAGGTGTGAGAATCGGGCAATTGATAAAAATCTTTTTTGAGATTGTAGTAGTCGATGGTGTTGAATGATGAAATGACGATGTCTTTATTGATTAAAAGGGGAGCATATGCGTCCACGGAGTTCCCTCGTTTCGTAATATTTTGTAAATATAATTGCAGTATATCACAGAAAACGATAAAAATCAATCAAAATTCGGAATATATTATAAATAAAAAGCAGCTTATAGGCAAACATTTTGAATGCGTGATTATAAGCCGCTAAAAACTATGTTTTATATATTGTTTATATGTTGTTTTATTGTTTTGCCAATGTTTACATCATCAATATCCAAAGCCTTTACACCTTTGGATAAAGTAACGTTTGATGCAGAAACAAGCTCTATGTTATGTTCTGCCGTTCCGCTTATGATGCTTTCAAAGTTTTCGGCATATATATCTTCTGCAAACAGCTTTGATATGTTGGCTTCGCAAGACAGCTTCAAAACATTTCCGTCTGTTGTGTAATCCGACGATTTGAACACCTTTATGTTTGACAAAACGAGATTATTTATATTGTATTTTGCCTCGATAATGTTCATTTTTTCGGCAGCCTTGCCAACTTCAAAAATCGCATCCTCCATAACAAAGGTTTTGATTACGGGGCGTATATTCCGAGGCATCCAATCGGGATTTTTGCCGTAGGTATCCATATCTTCAATTTGATATTTTTTAACTTCTTCGGAAGTTATTTCCTTTGGACGATAAAAAAAGTTTTGTCCCAGCTCAATAAAGGTGCTGTTTCTCACTGGGTTGCAAAAGCGGATGTTTTTCATTTTAAAACACTCGATATCTCCGCCGAGCTGCATAAAGGTTAACGGTGTGTAGTGATATGTTTCTTTAATCTGACGCAAATCTACATTTTCGATAAAAATGTCTCCGTATTTGCCAAATGTTTCCCCACGATAGAAAGGCTGAATACTAAATGCAAATGTGCGGTATGTGCCGCTTACATTGCGGACAGTTACCCTGTCTAAAAGACCTTTCTTTCGTGATAGCATCCTGATACCCTGACATACATCATCAAAAATTACGCCGTCAATAAGCACATCGGTGATAGATGAAACACCGTCCATTTCATCGGGTGCTACGTTGATGAAATCGTCACCTGTGCAGCCGCGAACATTACGCATGGTCAGGAACCGTCCCGGGCCAAAGAAATGGAATCCGTCCTGATTGCTTGGATGCACGTGCTCCGCCATATCTATGGAACAGTTTTCAATGATTGCATTTTTGAAACAACCAAGACAAAACGTGTAGGTGCGCTGATTTTTGAAAAGAATATCTTTGGCAACAAGATTCTCAACGCCATAGAATTCCATAAGCATAATTCCGTGGCCGCCCGTGTGTATGCCATCGGAGTCTTTAAGCGGCGGCAGAGGAAATTCCTCTGCGGGAAGATGGTGCACCTGTTTGGTGCAGTTGTGATTGTAGGTACCGCCAATAAGGGTGATGTCTTTAGTAGTTATCTCTGCAGCATTCCAATTGTAGTTTGAAAGAATTGGCCGATTGCCATAATCTGTCATAAAAAATCCGCAATCACGATTTACACATTCTATGGTTGTGTTGGAATGAATTTTGAGTCCCCTCACAAGTGCTGCACCGTCCATCACAAGGTGAACACCGCCGTTTTCCGGTGCCATGTCGAGCACTCTTTGAAGCGAATCGGTCACATCGGTGCCCCCACCCGTCAGGACATCTGAGTCGAGAACCGCCACTGAACTTGCAATAATTTTAAGCATTTTGTATGTTCCTTTCCGATATTATCTGAGCAAGTTTTTTTCCTGCCCGCTCACCAATGAGTTCAAGTGAATATGCATTAAAATGACCTGCCGCATCAGGATTCATACGCCCTGCTTCTTCACATAAAGAAGAGGCAATGCGGGTGAGCATAACAAAATCGCCGTCTTTTGCACAAACATTTTCCTGAGAGTTCATTATGTCATCGTCACGTTTGTCGTTTGCAAAGCGTCCAACTCTTATGATTCCGAAGCATTGTATGCCAAGTTCTGCTTTGAGCAGATTTTTGAGTTTGGTAAGCGTTTCTTCATAATTTTTTGGCAAAGTTGAATTAACCTGATCATTTTCGCCCTGAAACCATACAAAAAATATGTTGCCAATATTTTCACATTTTGCTATTGCACCTTTTGCTTTTTTTACCAGATATTCATAGCACTTGGTACCACTGAGCCAATCCCTTGCATGGGTAGCACCCTTTGCAGCCGGAACAGCAAGTACTTCACGTTTGCAGCTCTTGTGATATGCCCGACAAAAAGCAGGAATAAGATTGGTGCAGCCATCGGTTGCTCCGCCAAGGGCAATGCCTGCGTGCCACTTAAGAAAATCATCTTCATTGCCGTTGCCCGCCCATGGCTTTGCCTGCGTGCCATCGATGCTGATGTATTCTCCGTTTGGATTTTTCAAAGGAATGATTGAATCGGTGAGATAACGATATTCAAAAGAGCCTTCAACGCACTTATCAGAGATGAGGCTGCCGCTTTGCCCCACCATGTTGCTCTGACCGCCAAATATTATAATGTCTGTTTTTGAGTTCATCATGCAACTCTCCATGTTGTCTTATATCTCGTTTATCGCATTGGTGAGAGCTGTGCCAACCTTGACATCATCGGTGTCGAAAACCTTTTTGCCGTCTTTTAAGGTCACATTGTTTGCCACGAGCACATCTATATTGTGTTCGCCTGTGCCACTCACAATGCTTTCAAGCTTTTCGGCATACACATTTTCCACAAAAAGCTTTGAAATGTTTGCCTCTTTGGCAAGCTTAATCATATTGGCTGAGGTTTTTGCACCATCGGTCTTGAAATATTTGACGTTGGAAACAGTAAGATTGCCGATGTTGTACTTAGCTTCTATCATTTCCATGTTTTCGCCTGCTTCACCAACCTCAAATACTGCGCCGTCCAGCACAAAATTTTTAACAAGCGGGCGTCCGTTTTCGGGCATCCAATCGCGGTCTTTGGTGTAAAAATCAAAATCCCAGATATCATGCTCATCGGCTTCTTCTCTTGTGAGCTCCTCGGGACGATAGAAGTATGGTCTGCCAAGCTCGATAAAGGTGTTGCTGCGCACGGGATCATAGAAACGTACATTTTTGAGGGTGAAGCATTCCACATTGCCGCCAACCTGCAGGAAGGTAAGAGGAGTGTAGTGATAGGTTTCCTGAATACGGCGCACGTCTACATTTTCAATGAAGATGTCGCCAAAATTGCCGAAGTTGTCGCTGTGGTAGCAGGGCATGATGCTGAATGCCAGAGTACGGCAGTTACCTCTGATATTGCGCAGAGTCACTCTGTCAATGCGGCCTTTGCCTCGGGAAAGCATACGGATACCCTGATAGGTGTCATCGAAGGTGACGCCGTCGATAAGCACATCGGTGATGGGTGAAATGCCATCCATTTCGTCAGCAGAAAGGTTGATGAAATCATCACCTGTGCAGCCACGCAGATTGCGCATGGTGAGAAATCTGCCGGGGCCAAAGAAATGGAAGCCGTCCTGATGTCCCATAATCTGATCGCCCACATCAACACAACAATT
>SVJL01000076.1 GCA_015068985.1 Oscillospiraceae bacterium | reverse complement strand
ATGTGGAAATGTCGGATTTTGTAAACCTTTGCCGTGAACACGATGTACCCGCCTTGGAAACTACTCTTGTTCTCGGTCACACCCAATGCTATGGCAAGGACACAAGATACGGCTTTGAGTCCTACGATGTGCTCTTTGACTTTGCAGGCTTTTTTTTAAAGGGAGAAGGAGCAAAGGCATTGTACTGTGCCGCTGACAAAAGCGGTATACATATAAAGTTCACCGGTATTATAAGTCAAACCGAAGCAAAACAAGTAAAGTTTATCTGCCACGGCAAGATGGTCGAATCGGAAGCAAAAGCTTCTTTTGGAGGTACAATGTGGAGCTTTGCTCCCAAGTATAGCGGAAGCGTCACTGTAAAAATTCCTGAAAAATACCTAGGGGCATACATCGCATTCCAAGATGAACTCACTTTTGATTATGTTGACAAAAATAATGCAGAAATAGAATGTGAATCTGTATTTGAGGGCACTTTGTCAGACCTTGACACTACCTGGGGTGAGCTTTTGGAAATATCGGATGTTATAACACCTTGGTGCAAAAAGACGCTAAAGGTTGTTGCTAAGCTAAACACCAGTGAATATTTCAACCGTGAATTTTACTCCAACCACTTTGTACTCGGCAACGAAAACGCAAGCATTATTACGGTAAATGGCATTGTACAAGACAGTGGTTTGTACCGATTGCATATGATGGTGCGCGATGAATTTTCAAGAGATATTCAGATTCGTGTTCCATCAATGGGAGATAGAAAAAGGGAAATCTTTGACTTTAATAGGTCAATGCGAAATTACACAACCAAAAAGAATGAACTGTGTGAATTGATTTTCGATTTTACAATTGAAAATATAAAAGTTTGCAACAAATTGGAAATATCGGTAGCTTCTGCAGGAAACATAGAAGCACCGGTGTATTTTGGGGATGTTAAAATATATAAGCGTATATAAAAAAGAGGGGAGATAACTTTTATGAACTTTTCAAAGCTTGAAAATCTTATGAACCATTTTGTATCAGAGGGATACGCCCCGGGCAACACCATAGAGGTGTATCTTAAAGGCAACAAGGTATATGAATATTCCTGCGGGTTCTGATGGATTTTGTTCAATAAAAAACAGTGAAAAATTTAAGGGAAAGTTAGTAGATCCATATTATGCTTTAGCATAACAAGGTTCTCGGGTACCCAACAGAAATCTTTGATTTCGTGTTGGGTGATGGTTCTTATTATTCACTGTTCTCCCGACTTGACACGAACTTTGTCGAATTTTGTGAAAGGAGATGTTAATATGGATAATTATATTTATGAAAATATTACGGAACTAAAAACACCGGTTGGATATTTCTTTGTTAGTGATGGAAATGTTAATATCCCTTTTTCAATTAGAAAAAATACATTTAATGTTCCGTATCAAATCTACGACAATAATCAACAAGTGATTGGAGAACTAAATGCAGAAACAAATTTTAGTTTGATAATAGATGTAAACAATCTAAAATTAGGCTGTTATTATACTATTGGGTTTTCAAACGGAACATTTTCTTTCGGTGGTTGTGATGAACATACTGAATCAATTATTACAACTATAGAAAATTGGAGTGTTGGAATAGGAGCATATAATCCAAATGATGATGAAGAATTAGAACAAGCAATTTTCTATACAGGAAAAGATAAAGGTAACATTCAATATCCACCAGTATTTGATGAAACAAGATTTGTAAGATATACAGTTTCTTCAGCAAGTGAATCATTCGAGGGATTTGAATTTAAATTGTTGGATTACTCATATCCTGAAATTGTGTTTAATGTGGCATGGATAAAAAATGATAATTATGACAAAGACACATATGAAGATGCACTTGATTTTTGGCTCACATAACACAAAACAAAAATTCTTTGAGTTTTACTCGTGTCAAGTCAACACAATTTAAAAGATTAGTTTGCCGATTTATAATATTTAAATATACTATCGGATGCAGGAAAATCCGGTATTCTCGCGGGTTCTAAGGAAAAGTGTTAAAAACAATTTAAGAAAGGAAAATAACAATGTTCAGCTACATTAAAGGCAAGCTTGCCGAAAAAACAAAAGACTATGTGGTGATAGACGTTTCGGGTGTGGGTTTTAAAATTTACACCTCTGCCAACTCACTGGCTGACCCGTCGCTGTCGAAGGGGGAAACCGTCACCTTTCACACATATATGTACATAAAAGAGGGCATTATGGACCTCTACGGTTTTTCCACCAAGGAAGAACTGTCACTTTTTGAACTGCTCATCACGGTCAGCGGGGTGGGGGCAAAGGGTGCGGTTGCTGTCTTGTCGGTTGCTTCGCCGTCTAAGCTTGGTCTTTGCATAGTGTCGGACGATGCCGCAACAATCAAAAAAGCCAACGGCATTGGTCCCAAAACGGCTCAGCGTATTTGCCTTGAGCTTAAAGACAAAATCAAAAATGAAGACATTATCCCGTCGGGAACCGACGCCTTTGTTGCCTCCGACACCATATCCTCGGGCGGTGCACGTGCCGATGCCATCGGAGCTCTTGTTGTTTTGGGTTACACCTCTCAGGAAGCTCAGCGAGCTGTTGGGGCAGTTAAAGAAGATTTTGACGATGCCGAAAGCTATATTAAGCAAGCACTAAAAAATTTGATTTGATAATTTACCTCACAATCAGCCCCTTTTGAAAGGAGAAAACACAATGGATTATGATGACAGAATAATTTCAGGAGAGATGCTCTCCGACGATGCAGTTCAGGAATCGGGCATTCGTCCCAGAGTGCTTAATGAATACATTGGTCAGCAAAAGGTTAAAGAAAACCTTAAAGTGTATATCGAAGCTGCCAAGGCAAGAAAGGAAGCCCTCGACCATGTGCTTCTTTATGGCCCTCCCGGACTTGGCAAAACCACCCTTGCCAATATCATAGCCAACGAGATGGACGTCAATATTCACGTCACATCGGGGCCTGCAATCGAAAAGCAGGGCGACCTGGCAGCCATTTTAACCAATCTGGGCGAACACGATGTTCTTTTTATTGACGAAATTCACCGTCTGAGCCACAGTGTTGAGGAAATTCTCTACCCTGCAATGGAAGACTATGCCGTCGACATCATCCTCGGCAAAGGTCCCAGTGCCCGCTCAATCCGTCTTGACCTGCCTCACTTCACTCTTGTTGGAGCAACCACCAAAGCGGGCAATATGACAGGCCCCTTGCGTGACCGCTTTGGCGTTATTTCACGTCTTGAGCTATACACAAACGAAGACCTTGCCACCATCATAAAACGCAGTGCGTCAATTCTTGGGGTTCACATCGACGAAGACGGTGCCGCCGAAATTGCATCACGCTCAAGAGGCACCCCACGAATTGCAAACCGTCTTTTGAAGCGAGTGCGTGATTTTGCACAGGTTATGGCAGACGGCAACATTACTGCCGACATTGCCGACCGTGCTCTCACACGCATTGAGGTAGACAAAATCGGTCTCGATTCCACCGACCGCAACGTTATCACCACGATGATAAAAACCTTTGGCGGCGGACCCGTTGGTCTCGATACCCTTGCTGCCACCACCGGCGAGGATGCCAACACCATCGAAGACGTTTATGAACCGTATCTTTTGCAGCTCGGCTTTATTAACCGCACCCCAAGGGGAAGAGTTGTAACAAAAGCGGCATATGAACATTTTGGCATTGCATATAACCAATAATAGGTGAGTGGCATAAGTTGGGTGAGCATATGGAAGAATATATGCCAAAGCCTTCGGTTTGATAATCTTTTTTCTGCAACTCGATGAGTACTTGATTTTTATAAATTATTGTTTATATATTCGATGAAATTGAGCTGAAGCGTTGCCTCCCTTGTGTAAAGGGAGGGGGACCAAGCTTTGCTTGGTGGAGGGATTGTAAATAATTTTTTTTAAAAACAACCCCTCAGTCAGCTTCGCTGACAGCTCCCCTTGCACAGGGGAGCCTTTCGCTCTAACCTAATCAGCTCGCTAAACAATAATTTGTCAATGCAAACCGGTTTGGATAATTCTGGCCGGAAAAGTAATTTATACATTTTTGCATATCGAAAAATGTTACAAAAGCTTGACATTTGCGTACAAATTGTAGAAAAACATAATGTGTTGATGTATTATAGGGAATGTGTAACATTCCCTATTTTTGTGAAAGGAGACATTTTTGTATGGCAAAGAAACTGACAGCTTTTCTGCTCTTTCTTGTGATGCTTCTTTCCTGTGTTTCAATAACATTTGCCTCAGGCAATATCACTCTGGTTGTTAACGGAGCAGTTGTCGGGGGCGACGTGAATCCGGTTATAATAAACGGCCGCACAATGGTTCCCGTCAGATCACTTTTCGACAGGCTCGGTGCCACAGTTTCGTGGAACGCCGATTTGAATCAGGCAATAGTTTCATCGCCTGAAAAGGTCATAATTTTTACCATAGGCAGCAACCTTGCCTACATTAACGGCAACGTCAACACCACCGATGCCGCACCCGTAATAATGCAGGGGCGCACCCTCATTCCGGTGCGATTTGTTTCCGAAAATCTTGGCTATTCGGTTGTGTGGAACGAGCAAAATCGCACAGTATACATAAACGGTACTTCCGAGGGCAATGCCTCGTCAAATAATATGAATCAGTATAACTCCCAACCCGAAAATAACCCTCCTGCCACCGGAACAGCAAAACTCAGCTCCATCACGGCAACCGACGGAGGCGACAGCTGCATAATAACGGTTAAGCTATCGCAAAAAACTCAGCCAAAAACCATGACTCTCTCCTCACCAAACCGAATTGTGTTTGATTTTGCAGGAGTTGAACAGGTGTGTGCTGATTCAAAAATAAAGTTCGATGGCTCATCGGTGGAAGAGGTTCGCTGGGCAACCCACAGCGACTACACAAGGGTTGTTGTTCAGACCACTGCCCCGTCGGGCTATGATCTTAGCTATTCCGGCTCCGATTGCATAATAAATGTTTCCAAAACCGCAACCGCACCCGAAGCATCATCGCCAAATCAGCCGTCTGCTTCTCAGCCGACCGAACAACCCGTAGTTGCCGATAAGCTAACCTTTAACGGCAGTGTGCCAACGGTTGTTGTTGATGCAGGTCACGGCGGCTACGATACCGGAGCCATTGGCAGAGACGAAAACGGTAACGTTGTCATTTATGAAAAAGATGTTAATTTTACCATTGCCCAAAAGCTGGAGCAGAGGCTTAAGGCTCGGGGCATAAATGTTATTATGACTCGCACCACCGACACCGACCTTGCCGACACCATCATGGCAGGACTTGTTGCAAGGGCAGATGTTGCCAATTCTGCCAATGCCGATTTGTTTGTCAGTGTTCACAACAATGCTTTCACAAGTCCTGATGCAACAGGCACCAGCGTTTTGTATGCAGGCTTGTCTAACAGTGGCGGTTACGGCATATCAAGCGAAACGCTTGCTCAAAACATTCAAACACCTCTTGTTAAAGCCACAGGCCTTAAAGACCGAGGCATAGTGAGGAGTCCCGAAATGGTTGTGCTGAAGCGAACAATTATGCCGGCAGTGCTTGTGGAATGTGCATTTGTTACGTCATATACCGACCAGAAGGTTTTGCTCAGTCAGGACAAGCTTAACGCAATTGCCGATGCAATATGTGAGGGCGTTGTTACCTCGCTCAGAACAATGGGCAAAATAAAATGATGCAAAAACTATTGAAATAATCATATAATAATGTTATAATGTTATAATAAGCTAAGAAAGTAGGTGCGTATTATGGATTTTAAAAACGAAACTCTGAAAATTAACGTAGAGAGTATGAGTGCTCAAAAGGTCAAAGACACTTTGAAGCAGATTTATGATGCCTTGAAGGTTAAAGGCTATAACCCCATAAATCAGATTGTGGCATATTTAATGTCCGGCGATCCGACCTACATCACAAGCTACAATAACGCCCGCGTTCTAATCAGTAAGCTCGAGCGTGACGAAATTCTGGAAGAATTGGTAAAAAACTATCTTCTGAGTCTTTGATAAAAATGGGGCTGTCTTTTGCTTTGAAGAGACCGCCCCTTTTGGTGTGTGGAAGTGATAATTATGTACATAGAAAAATTGAGCAGAAAACTAAAGCAACTATATGAATTTGTGAGCTTTGCAATGGTGATTCTGTTTGTGCTTTTGCCCGTGTTTACATTTGTCGGACCGCAAAATTACTACGGAAAGCTTTTCAAAAGCTTCTCATACATAGAGGTTTTTGTGTTGCTTGTGTGTTTGCTGGGGTATTTGCTCTTTTTTGCTTTCAAAGCGTATAAGACTTCTTTTTCTGCCACCGTTCTAAACACCAAAACCAACGTAGCCGCATATTTTTCGGCACGAAAATATGCACTTCTTCTTTTGATTGTTTATGTTCTTATGGTGGTTTCGGCATTTTTGGCAAGCGATCGCCAAAGAGCCTTTTTGGGAACCGATTTCAGACCCGACGGTGTGCTGATGCACAGTGCTTTTTTGGCTCTTTTTGTGTTTGCATCAGCTTTAAAAAAGAATGAATACAAAAAGTTTATTGTTGGCTTGTACGTTGTGTCCTTTATTCTGGTTTCACTTGTTATGGTTCAGCAGTATTACGGAATCATAGGCGCCTCACCGGTGGCTCCAACGCCAAAATGGGCAAAGCCGCTTATGAATTTTTATGATTCAATTGGCATTCGTGTTGGTCATTTTTATAAAGGCACCACCGGAACATTTTATAATCTCAACCATATGGGATATTACTCGTGTATGTGTGCAATGATATGTACGGGAGTGTTTTTGAAATCAAAAGGTAATTTGGCAAAGGTTTTTTCACTGCTTTTGTGTGCCTATGCTTATTGGGTTGTTACCATCAACAACACCTTTGGATGCTATATAGCTGTTTTTGCGGCAATTGTAAGCTTTTTTGCTGTCGCATTTTTCAGATTCAAGAGCTGCCGGATAAAAGCGGCTTTGCCTATTGCCGTGTTTTTGGCGGTTACGCTTGTTGTGTCTGTATCGCCAACTCTCAGCGGCGAATCTGTGGTTGAAAAGAATTTTTCGGTCTTTACAAAAGATGTTAAAAAGGTTGCAACCTCCAATGAAGATGAAGATACCGGTGAAGCCGGAAGCGGACGGTGGAAAGCGTGGCTTGCAACGATAGATATGATAAAAGAAAAACCCTTTTTCGGCTTTGGCCCCGACAACTTAAAAGAGGAATATACCGAGCGAGAGGTTAAAGTAGACAGGGCACATAATGAAATTCTTGAAAGAGCCGTCAGCACCGGAATCCCGTCGGCAATATTCTATGCCGGAGCAATGATTGTTGCACTTCTTTCGGGCTTCAGAAAAAATAAGCTTATGGACAAAGATTCCTGTGCGTTGCCTGCTTTGTTGGCGTCGTGTGCCTACATTGTGTCGGCATTGTTTGGAGTTTTTCTGTTTTATACGGCCTGTCATTTTTTTGTTCTTTTGCCAATGTCTGCCGAAGAAGATAATATTATTTGATTGGTAAATTATTGTTTATAGGTGAGATGAAATTTAGTTTTGGCGTTGCCTCCCTTGTGTAAAGGGAGGGGGACCAAGCTTTGCTTGGTGGAGGGATTGTGAATGAAATTTTCAAAAACAACCCCTCAGTCAGCTTCGCTGACAGCTCCCCTTACACATGGGAGCCTTTACACCTCTAAACAATAATTTACAGTTCATTTATTCAACAATTCTATTCCATTTTATCACATAGGAGTTTTTAGTTATGAACATTATAATTGTTGGTTGCGGAAAGGTTGGTCAAAAGCTCACCGAGCTCCTCAGCCGCGAAGAAGAACAAAACATTAATATCACTGTTGTAGACACAAATTATCACGTTGTACAAGACTTGATAAATCAATATGATGTTATGGGCGTTGTTGGCAGTGCGGTCGATATTGACACTCTTATGGAAGCCGGAATCGAAGAAGCCGATATCTTAATTGCTGTTACCGGTTCCGACGAGATTAATATGCTCACCTGCCTTATGACCAAAAAATATGACCGTTGCCGCACCATTGCAAGGGTACGCAAGCCCGAATATGTTAAAACCGTAAACCTTATAAAAGACGAGCTGAGCCTTGCTATGGTCATAAATCCCGAATATGCTGCGGCAAGTGCAATTGCCCGCATTTTGCGTTTCCCCTCTGCAATCCAGATCGACACCTTTGCCAAAGGCAGAGTTGAAATTTTAAAATTCAGGGTTGAAGAAAACTCTGTTCTCGACAACTACAGAGTTCAGGATATTGTTGCAAAGCTTGGTTGTGACGTGCTTGTGTGCGGTGTTGAACGTGGCACCGAAACCTATATTCCCGGCGGTAATTTTGTGATAAGGTCGGGCGATCTGGTAAGCGTTGTTGCCCCAATCAACGGTGAAACTGCATTCTTTAAAAAAATCGGCATAAAAACAGGCCGTGTTAAAGACGCTATAATTGTTGGCGGCGGCGGAATTGCTTACTATCTTGCCCAGAAGCTTTCGGCAACGGGCATCGATGTTAAAATAATCGAAAAAAATCCCGAAAAGTGCGATACCCTTTGTCAGCTTCTTCCCAAGGCAACAATCATCAACGGCGACGGCACCGACAATAAGCTGCTTTTGGAGGAAGGGCTGGAGAGTGCAGAAGCCTTTGTTTCTCTCACTAATATGGATGAAGAAAACATTTTATTGTCGCTCTATGCCCAGACCAAAACAAAAGGCAAGGTTGTGACAAAAATCAACCGTATTTCATACGGTGAGGTTATCGACACACTTGACCTCGGCACAACCATTCACCCCAAAAATATTACAGCCGAAAACATTATAAAATTTGTTCGTGCAAAAAACAATTCCGTTGGCAACAACATTGAAACAATGCACTTTATTCTCAACGAAAAGGCGGAAGCTCTCGAATTCAGAATAAGAGAAAATTCCCCGGTTTCCAACATTCCCCTCGGAAAGCTCAACCTCAAGGATAATATCCTTATTGCCTGCATAAATCGCGGCGGCAGGTTTATTATTCCCCGCGGTAGCGATGTAATGAAGACCGGAGATTCGGTAATTGTTGTAACATTAAGGTCGGGTTTTGAAGATATAACCGACATTCTCAGGTAAAGCAGTTGCGTTAATATCCGAACTCGCCTAAAACAAGAAAAATAGCACCTTTACTTCGTTGTCGGTCTCGAAATACGCCAGTATTCCTTCGACCTTCCGCCTTGAAAAGTCACA
>SVJL01000075.1 GCA_015068985.1 Oscillospiraceae bacterium | reverse complement strand
ATGGTTGCAGACTACATTGAAGAGAGCGGCAACCATGTTATGTACAGGGTGACACCGATTTTTGATGGGAGCAATCTTCTTGCACACGGCGTCCTCATTGAGGCTTATTCTGTTGAAGATAAAGGAGATGGGATAAGAATTTGCGTGTTTTGCTACAATGTGCAGCCTGGGGTGAACATTGATTATTCAACCGGAACGCATAGCGCTGCGAATCAATATACGGTTGCTTTTATAGGGCAAAGAACTTATTTTGCGGCAGCATAAATATTTTGTGTCATTTTTGCTATTTACTTTGCCTTTTGTATGTGTTATTATATGTTTTGTGAAAATTTTCAGATTGTCAGGTGATTTTATTATGAGTACATTATTATCAGTTTCGATAGCTCTGTTGGTAGGGCTTTTGATGACAAGGGTTTTTAAGCCCCTGAAGCTTCCGTCAGTAACCGCATATCTTATTGCCGGTGTGCTGATTGGCCCTTATTGCATGGGCAAACTGGGTATTGAAGGTCTTGGCTTCAGCACACACGGTGCGGTTGAGGCTTTATCGCTCATATCTGAGGTTGCTCTCGGATTTATTGCTTTTTCAATAGGCAACGAATTCAGGCTTTCTGACCTCAAAAAAACCGGTCGTCAGGCACTTATTATAGGTGTGTTTCAGGCATTGGTTGCAACACTTTTTGTTGACCTTGCACTTTTTGTTCTTCATCTTATGATGCCCGACAAAATCAGCGTTGCTCAGCTCATCACACTTGGAGCAATTGCCACAGCCACAGCTCCTGCTGCAACCCTGATGGTTGTGCGTCAGTATAAGGCAAAGGGTCCTCTCACCGATTTGCTTCTTCCTATTGTTGCTCTTGATGATGCTGTTGGTCTTATTGTGTTTGCAGTGTCGTTTGGCATAGCAAAAACCATTGGCACAGGCAATGTTGAAATAGTTTCGGTCATAGTTAATCCAATTGTAGAAATTGTTTGCTCTCTTGGTCTTGGAGCAATTATGGGTTGGCTTTTAACCTTGCTGGAAAAGATGTTTAATTCCAACACAAATCGTCTCAATATGACAATTGCCTTTGTGTTTTTAACTGCGTCATTGTCAATGCTCGACTTTCACGCAGGTCCTGTCCACATAAGCTTTTCGTCTCTTTTGGTGTGTATGATGCTTGGAACTGTGTTTTGCAACATTTGTCCTCTTTCCCACGATATTATGGAACGCACCGACAAATGGACATCGCCTCTTTTTGCTCTTTTCTTTGTTGTGAGCGGTGCAGAGCTTGAGCTTGGTGTGTTTGCCGATATGGCAGTTGTTGTTGTAGGAATCGTGTACATAATCTTCCGTTCGTTAGGAAAGTATTTCGGAGCCTATGCCAGTGCAAAATTTGCACGCTGCGAACCAAACATCTGCAAATATCTTGGCATCACCCTGCTTCCTCAGGCAGGCGTTGCTCTTGGTATGTGTGCAACGGCAATGCAGCTTGGCGACCAGGGCAATCTTATCAGAAACATAACACTTTTTGCAGTGCTCATTTATGAACTCTTTGGCCCGCTTCTCACCAGACAGGCTCTGATTTCTGCCGGCGATATTAAGCCTATGTCGGACGAGGTAAAAATGCGTCGTCAGACTAAGCTTGAAATGGCAAAAAATAAGTAACGGGGGTTTTTGTTATGGAAATGCAGGAAGTATTAATAAAATCAAGTCTTGATGGCACAATGCAGCCATCTCTCATATACAGAGCAAAAGGAGAGAACCGACCGCTTATGGTGTGCCTGCACACTTGGAGCTTCGACCGTTTCAATCAGGTGGACTCGGCTTTGCCGATTGCCAAGGAATATGATTTTAACCTTATTCTTCCCGACTTTCGTGGACCGAATCTGGATTCTAACCCAAATTGTACCCTTGCCTGCGGTTCGGAATATGCCAAAAGAGACATAAAGGACGCAGTTGACTATTTTCTTTCTCTCGGAAATGTTGACAAAGAAAATGTTTTCCTTATAGGTGCCAGTGGCGGCGGTCATATGGCAGAGCTTATGGCAGGCTATTGCCCTGAATATTTTAAGGCCATTGCGGCATTTGTCGGCATATCGAACCTTAATGACTGGGTAGGTGAGAACCCCAACTACACAAAGCACATTCTTGCTTGTTGCTCGGGCAGTGCAGATGAAATGGCAAAGCGTTCACCTGTTAGCTATATCGACACAATAGCCAAAGCCAACATCAAAATCTTCCACGGCAAATATGATCCGTCGGTTCCGGTTACTCACAGCATTAAGCTTTTTAATATGATTCAGGAAAAACATCCCACATCAAAGGTGTATCTCGACATTTTTGACGGAGGTCACACCAACGATTGGAAACAGGCGATGTATTGGTTTATGTCGCAATATAAGAAAGATGTAGGCGAAAAGGTTACCGGCTGATTGCCGGAGCAAAATTACACTTGCTTTTTTCGTTCAGCTTAAAGCGGATGAGCATATGGAAGGCAACACGCCATTCATATGCTTTTTTTCGCTCATCTGTGCTTATCTTGCCTTGGGTATTAGAGGATTAATTGACCTTAATTATAAGATAAATTATTGTTTAGCGGAGCCTTCCCCTTGGAGGGGAAGGGGGACCGCGTTAGCGGTGGATGAGGTGTCTTGCTTACAACAAGTGCCATATTAACGCCGCTTTGCGGCTGCACCTCACCACCGCCTGCGGCGGAGCCTCTCCTCAAGGAGAAGCCTTTCACTCCATCCTAACCAGTTCGCTAAACAATAATTTATAAAAATCAAGTACTCATCCAGTTGCAAGGAGAAGCTAATAGAACGAGTGGCTCACAAATCCAGATTTCTTCTTTATGCTCATCCATCTTATGTTACGCACATTCTTGCGGAATTGCTTCAAAAAGCCTAAGTTTATTTTCATATGTGATTTATTTTGAAAACCGCATTTTCATATGATTGAAAATGCGGTTTTTTTCACCCTTTACTCTTTTGTGTCATATTATAAGAGGGAAGGGAATGAGTTTTATGTGTCATATACTAATTGCAGGCGGAGATAACAGAAACTTCCATCTTGCAAAGGAACTCAGCAATAAAGGTGCAAAGGTTAAGGTGTGGGGTATAGAGGTTGATAAAGCCGACAATTTGGCAAGAGGCTGCGCGGAGGATTTTGCAAAAGGTCTATCCAAGGCAGATGTTATTATTTTGCCTCTTCCGTGCACCAAAGACGGCAAAACCATACACACCCCTCTGTCTGATGAAGAATATACACTTGCCGACGTTTGCCGTTATGCATCTGATAATGCAGTTATAATCGGCGGCAAAATGGATTGTTCTCTTTTTCAGGGGGGGTCACGCATTGTTTGCGATTATGCTGCAAGGGAGGATTTTGCTTCTCTTAATGCTGTGCCAACCTGCGAGGGAGCAATAGAGGCGGCAATGAAGCTTATGAACGTAACAATTTTTTCGGCAAATTGTTTTGTTACCGGATTCGGAAAATGTGCCAAAATTCTGGCTCTCACATTAAAAGCCATGGGAGCAACGGTAACAGTGTGCGCACGAAGTCTTCGTGACCGCTCTCTCGCCGCGGCTATGGGGATGGATACGGTCAGCATTGAAGATATGCATCTTAAAATTAATGTCGCAGATGCTGTTTTCAACACAATTCCTCATAGAATATGTTCTGCACGAGAGCTTTCGTTATTGAAGCCCGGGGTTCCGTTTGTCGATGTTGCCTCCGCTCCGGGCGGACTCGACCCCCGTGATGCAGAAAAATATGGCATAAACTACGCCTTTCTTCCGGCACTTCCCGGAAAATATGCTCCGGTAACTGCCGCACGAATTATTCTTAAAACCCTTGAAAATATTATCGGCGAAAGCGGAAAGGATGCAAATTTATGGATTTACGGGGAAAAAGGATAGGCTTTGCCCTGACCGGCTCTTTCTGCACCTTGTCTAAGGTAATGACCGAGCTTGAAGCCCTGAAAGAAGCCGGAGCCGACATCTATCCCATAATGTCGGAAACGGTGTGGTCGACAGACACTCGCTTTGGAACGTCAGAGGAATTTAAAGAAAAAGTACGGCAGATAACCGGAAAGGAGATAATACACACCATAAAAGGGGCGGAGCCTATAGGCCCCAAGCACTTTTTGGATGCTTTGGTAATTGCTCCCTGCACCGGCAACACCCTTTCAAAAATAGCCATGGGCACAACCGACACCTGCGTTTGTATGGCGGCAAAGGCAAACCTTCGCAACAAGTGCCCGCTGGTTATTGCAATTTCCACTAACGATGGTCTCGGTGCAAATGCTAAAAATCTGGGACTGCTTCTTAATGCGGCAAATATCTTTTTCGTTCCTTTTGGTCAGGACGATGCCCTCGGAAAGCCGGACTCACTGGTGGCAGATATGACAAAGATTTGCACTTGCCTTGAGGATGCACTTCGGGGCAAACAAACCCAGCCACTCATTGTGGGCAACTGCTGACGGAACTCTTAAGAGTACAGTGAAGAGTTTCTGATGTGCCAACATACACTGCGGCAAACATCATAATTTTTGCCCATACAGAATCGGCACTCAAAATATTCACAGATATCACACCGCAAAAGGTGCCAAACAATGGCACGAACACAGCTCTGAGCTTAGACGGCTTCAGAGCTGTTATTTTTTTCAGTTTTCTAAGACTAAAGCACAAATTGAAAAATTCACTCAAATACAAAACCGCTATATATGCCTTTGTACCAAAAAACGGTACGAGAGTGTATATCAGAATCACCCTTGCACAGGCATCTGCAATGTTAACTTTCAGACCATAAACCTGTTCGTTTGCTCCTTTTAATATTGCGTCAACCGTTGAATCGGTAAACATCAGCACCGGCAGCAGGCTAAGATATTTCAAATATGTTGATGCGTCGGGCTCTTTGAAAAACACAGCACAAAGCTCATCTGACCAGAAATAGAGGATTGCCGAAATCATTATGGCAAATTGCATAATATATTCTATGGAAATTGTGGATATGTATCGGACAGATTTTGTTTGGCCTGACGAAAATCTTCTTGCAATTTCAGGTACAATCAGAGATGTGAATGCCCCCACAATCACATATGGGAACATCATAACAGGCAAGCTCATTCCTTTTATGATTCCGTATTTTGCCAAAGCATCGTTAATGCCTCCGGCTTTCAGCCGTGACGGTATAATAAGATTTTCAACGCAGCCAAGCCCTGTTCTCAAATATGAACCAACTGCAAGAGGCGCGCATAAGCTGACAACATTTTTTGTGCTTATGAATGTTTTGACTCTTCCAAAGGATGAGCAGCTTTTTTTCCACAGAATCAGGTCGCAGATGCATTGTATAAAAGATGACGCTACGGTTGCCAAAGCAACGGTGTTTTGAATCTGATTGCTTCCGTTTTGCATCATCCAAAGAGTAATTCCCCAAATTGTGATTTCTGCAAAAAGCTTTCCTGTTGCCAAGGAACCAATCATACCAAAAGCCGTGAAATATCCGCTCAGCACCGATGAAATTGCAACTCCCAACAGTGCCGGCGACAAAATTTTGAGCGAAACGGCACATTTTGGATTTGCCAAAAATGATTCTGCAATATAATCAGCACCAAAAAATAATATTAATCCGGCAAAGACTGAGGTGAAAAGACACACTTTCATACACTTGGCAATTATTGCTTCCGATTGTGTCATAGCTCTGTCTTTTGGCATATCCGACAAAAGTCTTGTTGCTGTGAGGCTAATGCCCGATACCGAAAGGCACACGCCGAAAGAATACACATTCATAACAAGATGCATCAGACCGATTTCTGCTGCGGGAGCTCTTTCGGAGATGAAAATGTTATAGCATATGCCTGAAATGTTAAAAACAATCAGCGTTGCACACATCTTAAGCACTTTCCACAAAAACGCCAGTTTTCTCAAATTCTCATCCCCAAAATAAAATACTGTTATTAAAAATTAATATTTTCTTTTTTGAGATAATATGATATAATAATTATGATTGTGTTGAATTTGAATTATAAGATGAATGCCATGAAGGTAGAATTTGATGTTTTTCATTCACAGTTCGTTTAGTTTCTCTACGCAACTGGATGAGTACTTCCTGTTTAAAAATCACATTTTTCTTTCAATACCGCCGCACACTCATTACTCAAATGAAGTGCGGCTTGCACCTTGCAACCAGCAGTGGTATTTGATGTTGCAAGGTGCATATTGGAAAAATGAAATTTTCAAACCGTACTCATAGGTTGCTCCGAGAACCCAAACGAACTTTAGGTTTGTGCGAAACTTTTAATTTGTGCACTAATCAGCCAATCATATGCCTTTCGGAGCGGCATTGCTTATCGGTTTTAAAAATCAAATTTTTTGCCGAAAATCAATGCAGAATCAAATTCCGCTTCACTGCATTGATTTAGAAAATTCTGTTCGACGGCTGATAGCCGGAGTTTAATTTTCGGTCGGCAAAAAATGCGGATTTTTAAAATGCCGAAGGCAAGATATGCACAAATGAGCGAAGAAATGCATATGATTGGCAGATTAGCAGAAAATATTGAATTATTCCTTCATAGCATTCATCTTAAGACATATGTTTTAACAATATAAAATCACTGTTGACTTTCCGAAAGGTGTGGAGCAAATGCAAAAAGATAATCAGCCAAAAAGTTTTATGTATGGAGCCATTATCCTGCTTATAGCCAATGCTTTGGTAAAGGTTATAGGAGCAGTTTTCAAAATTCCGTTAACCTATATCCTTGGCGAAGAGGGAATGGGATATTTTTCAACCTCATATCAGATGTATACGTGGATGTTTATAATTGCCACCGCAGGCCTGCCTGTGGCAATATCCAAAATGGTGTCGGAAAGCAGTGCCCGTGACCGCCACTATGAGGTAAGAAGAATTCTTGCAGTCAGCATAAAGCTCCTAATGGTAATCGGAGTGGCAGGGTGTTTGCTGCTTTATTTCGGAGCCGATTTTTTTGCCGAAAAGCTGCTCAAAAATTCCGGTGCGGCATATGGCATAAAGGCGATTGCTCCTGCAATGCTTTTTGTGTCGGCCATGAGTGCATTCAGAGGCTATTTTCAGGGATTGCAGAATATGATTCCAACTGCTCTGTCGGAGGTGGCAGAAGCTCTTGGCAAGCTCATAATCGGATTTGGTGCGGCATATATGCTTGCGTCTTACGGAATGGAGCTTGCATCTGCCGGAGCGGTGTTTGGTGTGTCTTGCGGCGGTGCACTCGGGTTTGTTATTTTGTATGTCCTCTATCGCAAACACAAAGCATCTTCACAACTTTCGCCCACCAAAGGCGCTTGCGAAAGCGACAGATACCTGCTAAAAAAACTCATAAAAATTGCCGTGCCAATAACAATTGGTGCATCGGTATTTTCTCTCACCAGTCTCATAGATATGGCTATGATAATGCGTCGCCTTCAGGCTGGCGGATTCAGTATGAGTGATGCAAACAAGCTCTGGGGTTCATATTCCGGATATGCATTTCCGCTTTTTAATCTTCCGCCAACCCTCATTAATGCCATCACAGTGAGCATTGTGCCGGCAATAGCATCGGCTTTTGCCAAAAAAGAATATGCCACGGCAGCTTCCACAACCTGCAAGAGCATGAAAATCACAATTTTGTTTTCGCTTCCATGTGCTGTTGGCATGAGTATGCTTGCATCTCCCATTCTTAATCTTGTGTATGGTCAGACAAACGCCGCACAAACTCTCGAAATTCTTGCAATAGCCATTGTTTTTGTTTCTCTTGTACTTGTTACCAATGCCATACTTCAGGCAACGGGCAATGCAATGGTTCCCGTCAAAAATATGCTCATCGGCGGTGTTTTCAAGGTTATAATCAATTATTTTTTGGTTGCTCACCCTACCATCAACATCAAAGGTGCCCCCATTGGCACAACAGTTTGCTACATTACAATTCTGGGGCTTAACTTGTATGATATGAAAAAGCGTATGAAGATTACGTTCCCGTTGATTCAATTGGTGTTAAAGCCCGTCATAGCTGTGGCGGCAATGGCAATTTCCCTGTATTTTGTGTCTCCCATCTTTGCCGGATACGGAAAGCTTATTGCATCAGCAGCTCCCATAGCAGTTGGTGCCGTTGTGTATGCAGTGGTGCTTGTGGCTATAAGAGGAATAGATGAAGAAGACATTGCACTTTTGCCTAAAGCTGAGGCTCTAACAAGAATTTGCAAAAAATTGAAAATAATAAGATAAATTAAAATAGGAAAGGAATTTTACTGTTATGAGATTAGATAAATATCTGAAAGTTTCACGCATAATAAAGCGTCGCACGGTTGCAAGTGAAGCCTGCGAGCAAGGCAAAGTGACCGTTAACGGCAGGGTTGCCAAGCCTGCGGCAAATGTTAAAGAGGGAGACATTCTGGAAATCACCTTCGGCGAAAGAACAATGAGGGTTGAAGTTGTGACTATAGCCGAGCACGTTCTGAAGGGTGATGCTCAGGGTATGTACAAAGTTTTGTAATAAAGAAAATCCTTTTGCATATTATTTAACATAGCCGTCATTGGTTCGACTAATAATATGCAGGAGGATTTTTTTATGGATGAAAAAAAGCAGGTAAGAACAGTTCGTACAGATATGCCCAACAATATCATAATGGAAAACCGCACCAAGATAAGCATATCGGGCGTGGAAAATGCCGAAAGCTATAATGAGTCGGAGGTTGTGCTGCACACATCAAAGGGAGTTCTGATAATTCGAGGAGAGGGAATGAGCCTCAGTAAGCTGAATCTCGACAGCGGAGAAATCACGGTTAACGGACGGGTGTGTGTGCTGGAGTATGTTGAACCAAGAAAATCGGGCACATCGTTTTTGGGCAAAATATTTAAGTGATGTTTGACGCAATGGTTGTTGATTCCACAAGGGATCTGACTGTGTTTTTGGTGTTTTTCATTTGTGCCCAGACAATAGGGGTTGTGTTTGATTTTTTCAGGGCAATAAGAAAGGCGTTTGTATGCGGCAATCTGATGGTTGCCCTTCAGGATGTTATTTTCTGCTCGTTTTCCTTTTTTATGTTTTCCGGTGTGCTGACAGTGCTTAATTCGGGACGTATCAGGTGGTACGAATTAGCAGCAATCATTTTGGGACTTGTCATCTATTTTTCGCTTGAAAGCCGCTATGTTATAAAGGTTTTTGATGTGCTGATGAGGTGGGTTTGCGGTGTGTGGACCTTGATTAAAAAAATTTCAAAAAAGTCTTTACAATTCAAAAAAAATAGGTTATAATACTACAGAATAGGTTTATAATGTGATAATTG
>SVJL01000074.1 GCA_015068985.1 Oscillospiraceae bacterium | reverse complement strand
ACAGTAGATGCGTTTAACAGACAGATTCCGGCAGAAATTATAAAGCGTTCTGTTGCTGTCTTTGCTGTTTCGTTATTGACTGTTATAGTTTCAACTATTTTACTTATAATTTTTAATGGCGGAGAATTTATTGATATATTATATGAAACAGTAAGTGCTACGGCAACAGTTGGATTGACTCGGAGTTATACAAGCACTTTAAACACAATGGGTAAAATTATTATTACATTAACTATGTATCTTGGAAGAGTAGGTCCTATTTCTCTTGCTTTTGCATTTAGTGTAAATAAAGGAAAAGAAAATTTGATTGAAAATCCTGTTGAAGAAATAAGTGTAGGGTAAGGAGTATTTTGTATGAATAAAAGTTATGCAGTTTTTGGCCTTGGGAGGTATGGGAGAGCAGTAGTAAAAGAGCTGTTGAATAATGGTGCAGAGGTTTTGGCAGTAGATCAGGATAGAAGAATTGTGGATGAACTGGTAGACGAAATCCCTGTTTGTAAATGTGCAGATATAACTGAACCGGGAGTGATAGAACAACTTGGTATATCAGATATAGATGTTGTCGTTATTTCGATGGCAAAAAGCTTTGAGGCAACTATTATGGCAACTATGCTGTGCAAAGAAGCTCATGTCAGAAAAGTTATTGTAAAATGCTCTGACGAATCACAGTGCAAGGTTATGAAAAAAATTGGCGCAGACGAGGTAATATTGCCCGAAACCGAATCAGGTACACGACTTGCCAAGAACATTCTTAGTTCAGGATTTATAGATATTGCCGATATAACTGATAATATATCAATTTTAGAAATAGATATAAAATCTGAGTGGGTTGGTAAAACATTGAGAGATCTTGATTTAAGAAAAAAGTATAACATAAATATAATTGCTTTTAAAAATGGTAACGATGTGGTTTTTGCAAATCCTGACATTGTTATTGAGGACGCCATGAAAATGATAGTAATGGCTGATAATAAGGGAACGGATTTCCTTAAATAGTATATTGAATAAAAAAGTAGTTTGTGAGTGAAATGTATTTTATTTCATAACAGCTTTAAAATCCAATAAAATATACAGGGGAGAAAATTTAATGAAAGCATGTATAATTCAACCACCATATTCAAGGGATGTTTCGCATTCTGATGAATACTTTGACTATAAAATAAATATGCTTGACAATTGTGATGATTCTATTGATATCATAGTATTGCCGGAATACAGTGATGTCCCATGTGCAACCGCTACTAAGGAAGAAACCATTTTTTATCACAAAAAGTATATAAATAATCTTTTAGACAAGTGTGTTGAAACAGCCAAAAGATGTAATGCGATTGTTTTTGTTAATGCTTTGTTTGAAATAAATGATAACTACAGAAATACAACATATGTGTATAACCAAAAAGGTGAGCTTGTTGGCAAATATTTCAAAAAACATTTGCCACCGCTTGAACTTAACACGTTGGAACTCGATTCTGATTACACCTTCGAATATTCTGAACCTTACATAATTGAAATAGATGGCCTGAGATACGGATTCTTGACTTGCTATGATTTTTATTTTTATGAGGCTTTTTCAAACATTGCAAGACAAAAAGTAGATATTATTATAGGTTGTTCCTTGCAGAGAAGCGACAGCCATGATGCTATTGAAACCATGTGCAGATTTTTAGCCTATAATACAAATGCATATGTAATTCGTTCATCAGTGAGCTTTGATGAAAGCTCTGATATTTGTGGTGCAAGTATGATTGTGTCTCCGTATGGGAAAGTTCTTAAAAATATGAAGGGTAGATTTGGTATGGAGACAGTTGAATTTAACCCTGAAGACAAATATTATAAACCTGCAGGTTTTGGAAATCCCGACGCACCTCATTATGAATATATAGAATTTGGCAGAAAGCCATGGCAGTACAGATTTGCCGGAAGTGCTATTGTAAATGACGATAAAACAATGAAATATCCAAGAGTATGTGCTCACAGAGGCTTCAGCACCATAGCTCCCGAAAATAGTATGCCTGCTTACGGAGCAGCAGTTGCTATGGGTGCTGATGAAATTGAGCTTGATTTATGGCCAACAAAGGATGGAGAAATCGTTTCGTGCCATGATAGAAATCTTGATAGAGTAAGCACGGGAGAAGGGCTTATAATTGATCATACTTTAGAGGAACTTCAGAATCTGGATTTTGGAATTAAATTTGGTGAGAGATTCAAAGGCATGAAGATTTTGAAGTTTGAAGATATTCTTCGCAAGTTTTCGGGACACGTTATTATGAATGTGCATGTGAAACCTTTGTCTTATACCGAAGATTATCCTGATGACATAATGAAAAAAATTGTTGGTCTTGTCAAAAAATATGATTGCGAAAAATATGTATATTTTATGCTTGAAACAGATCGGCAAATAAAACAGTTTAAGGCATATGCACCTGAAATTCCGGTATGTGTCGGGCATTTAGCAGACAGACCCATGGAAATAGTAAATAGAGCCATTGAATACGGCTGCGAAAAGGTGCAGCTTTTCAAGCCATACTTTAATCAGGAAATGATAGATAAAGCACACGAACACGGAATTAAATGTAATGTGTTCTGGTCAGATGATGAAGACGAAACAAAGAAGTTTTTAGAAATGGGTGTTGATACAATACTTACCAATGACTATAATCTGATTTCTCAGGTTGTAAAAAGTTAAATTATATTAATGTTACTTATATATAATTATTTCTATATAATCAGCATCTTGTCAACCGTCAAACAAAAGTGGTATAATAAGAATATAGCTTGTATTTTAATTTTGATCCGGTAGCCGTCGGGGAGTCGAACTAAGTACGGTTTTTGCAGTAAATTCCACGCAATACTGTGTCAAAATGCTCGATAATCCGTCAGGATTACCTGTGCTTTTGGCTTAATAATAACAATTTTTGATAATCTTAAAATTCTACGACCTAAAAGCTTAGTATTTTTGAGTAATTTTAGGTGCGGAGAACGAAGGAAGGCTGACGCCTTTCGAGGACGACAAGCCTAAAAGAACCGAAAATGCTAGCTTTTAGGCGGGTTCGGATAATACTCCAATGGCTAATCAATAGAGAATTATAGGAGAGCACAATATGAACATAACCAAACTTTGCAATATGATAGACGAAAGAAAAGACGAACTTTTTAGTCTTCTTTCCGACCTCATAAAGATTAATTCCGAAAGCTTTGGCTCATATGGTAACGAAGAAGAATGTGCCCGCTATGTTGAGAAATTATGTAAAGAGCTTGGATTAGAAACTGATTTTTTCTCTCCTCTTGATTTGGAAGGCTTTGCCAATCATCCCGACTATATGCCAGGCAGAAATTTGGAGAACAGATACAACGTTGTTGCACGCTATGCAGGTGAACAAAATCAAGATGAACTTATGCTTATGGCTCACACCGATACAGTGAAAATTGGTGACCCTGCAGACTGGGAGCTTGACCCGTTGTCGGGCGAAATTAAAGATGGCAAAATATATGGCAGAGGTGCTTGCGACGATAAGTATGCAATTGCTACGGCACTGTTTGTTATGAAGCTTTTAAAGGAAGAAGCTTTTGTGCCAAAGAAGAATCTGCTTTTCGCAGCCTATTCCGACGAAGAATATGGCGGTTCACACGGTGCAATGGCAGCAGTGATGAAATATCCGGCAAAAAGCATTGTGAGCATGGACGGTGACGATGCCCAAATCTGGCACTGCGGTTCAGGCGGTCAGGAGGTTAAATATTTCTTCCGCACCAAGGATACTGTCGACAGTGCAAAGGATGTGTCTAAGGCAATTGCTGTTGTTATCGACACAATTGAAGAAACCTTTGGTGACGCACGCCGAAAAGAAATGGAACAAAACCCATTTTATAAAGGCACAATAATTCCCCAAACCGCTCTTCGCTATATGGGGTCCCGTGGCGGTAATGACGGCAGCGACCTTGGCAAGGGCGAAGTGTATTTTGTTTTTTATACCGACAAAACCAAAGAAGAAATCTGGTCAGAACTTAAAGATGTTGAAAACATTCTCTCTCAAAAGCTTGCCCCTCTTGGTATCGTGGGTGATGGTTTTGAAGGTGTTACAAGATTCTTTCATTATGTGTTTTGTAATCCGGACAGTGACGATGTTAACCTTTTGGTTGAAGCTTCAATGGATGTGTCGGGCAGAAAACCGCTTGTTTGCGGTTCGTGTCTTTCTGACCTTTCCGTTATTTCAAAATATGGCTCAAGCCGTGCTTTTGGCTTCGGAGTTGGTCGTGATTTTTCGGAGGCTGGTGGTGCTCATCAGCCAAATGAATATGTTGATTGTGATGAGCTTGTGTATTTCGCCAAGACCATTGGTGCCTACATATTAAAAATGCTTGGGTGACATAAGATTTATGAAAGGTTGATAAATATGTGTAACATTGCAGGTTATATAGGCAAAAAAAATGCCGCACCAATCCTTCTAGAAATGCTAAAAGCTCAGGAAACTTTCGATGGGGGCCTTTCCACCGGCATTGCCACAATAGATAACGGTATTCCTTATCATGCCAAGGTTTTGGGCGATGTTGATGAACTCATAAAAAAGACCGATGCTGCGAATTTCCCCGGCACAATAGGCATAATTCACTCAAGACCGGATGATAATTATGTGGAGTTTGCTCATCCTGCAGTGAGCGAAAACGGAGCCACCGCAGTTGTTGCCAACGGCAATATTTGTAGAGACGAAACTCTTTTCAACATCAGGCAATCTGCGATGAAAATGATGGAGGAAAGTGCCATCACCTTTGAATCGGCGGTTTTTCTGGAGAAAAGCTCATATCCCGTTTTGAGTGACGGCAGATTTGTGCCCTACAACGAAGCTGTGGCAAAATATATTGAATATTTGAGGCAAAGAGACGTCTCCAATTATGCCGAGGCAATGTCTGAGGCCGCAAGCAAGTTTTTTTCGGATGTTGTAAATGTTATGATAAGTGCCAATTCACCCGACAGCATATATGTGAGCCGTATATCAAGACCAATGAATATTATGGTCGCAGACGGCGAAAGCTACATTTCAACATCGCAGCTTGCATTCCCCAAAATTGAAAATGTAAAATATATAAAAACTCTGCCTCATATGAAAACGAGTATTGTAACCAAAGATGGCTGCACACAGTCGCCTTGCCCAATTACAGGCGGAAATGTTACTGAGTTTTCAGATGAGGAAACCGCACAAATATTAAAAGATACAAGAGAAACGCTTTTGAAAGCTCCAACCTCAATGGATTCAATGGGCGGCGGCATATTTGTGCCAAACACCCAACCCGACAAATTCCGTCCAAATGTAAAGGCTATTTACGACGCTCTTTGGGAGATTTACAAAGAAGGTGTTTTAAAAACCGAAATAAGAGAAACCACACTCCCGTGGCTTCCTGAAACAACAAAAGTAAAACGAACATTTTTCTATATTTAATTTTTTAGCAATAATATATAATCAGGAGATGTAATATGGCAAAAATAGCAGTAGTAGGCTCCGGTAGCTGGGGAACGGCTGCCGCAGTTCATTTAAACAAAAACGGTCACGATGTTACGCTCTGGTCGTGGCTTGATGACGAAAGAAAACGTCTGCAATCAGACTTGGAAAACAAAGAATTTCTGCCGGGAATAAAGCTTGATTCAAATATATGCTTCACTTCCGATATATCGTGCGTCAAGGATAAAGACCTTGTTGTTCTTGTAACACCATCCAAGGCAATCCGCTCCACTGCCCGTGCAATGGCACCTCACGTGACGAAAGGAACAATTGTTGTAATTCTTTCAAAAGGCATAGAAGACGGCACGTTAAAGACGCTTTCTGAAGTAGTGTCCGATGAGATTCCACAGGCAAGAGTTGCTGTGATGTCGGGCCCATCTCACGCAGAGGAGGTTGCTCTTGGCATTCCAACAACCAACATTGCAGCAAGCTCCGATATCGGATGTGCCGAGTTTATCCAGTCGGTGTTTATGAGCGACAATTTCAGAGTATACACAGGCAGTGACGTGCTTGGTGTTGAGCTTGGCGGTGCTCTCAAAAACATCATCGCTCTTTGTGCCGGCATAACCGATGGAATAGGCTTTGGTGACAACACAAAAGCCGCTCTTATGACAAGAGGAATTAAAGAAATTTCACGTCTTGGCATCAGCATGGGAGCAGATGCCGACACATTCTGGGGTCTTAGCGGCATTGGTGACCTGATAGTGACCTGCACCAGTATGCATTCCCGTAATCGTCGTGCAGGCATACTCATCGGTAAGGGCAAAACTCTTAGTGAGGCTCTCGACGAGGTTCATATGGTTGTTGAGGGTGTGCAAAGCTGTACGGCGGCATATGAGCTTGCCAAAAAGCATAATGTTGAAATGCCAATTGTTGAAAAGGCATATGAGGTTCTCTATAAGGGCAAAGACCCGAAAGCTGCGGTGCTTGAGCTAATGCAGCGTGACAAAAAAAGCGAAAATTAAATTTTAAATAAACTTTGGAGGGATTTTATTATGATTAGTTTGGACACATCAAAACTCACAGGCTTTATTTCATCTGACGAAATAGCCAATATGCAGCCATCGGTTGATGCAGCTGCAGCCACTCTTCACGCAAAAAGCGGAGCTGGCAACGATTTT
Organism: Oscillospiraceae bacterium; assembly: GCA_015068985.1. GTDB lineage: Bacteria > Bacillota > Clostridia > UMGS1810 > UMGS1810 > RGIG1828. The sequence continues at coordinate 2,740 of SVJL01000074.1, read as the reverse complement.
CTTGGTTGGGTAGACCTTCCTGTCAGCTACGATAAGGAAGAATTTGACCGCATCAAAAAAGCTGCTGCCAAAATCCAATCCGATTCCGAAATTTTGGTGGTTGTTGGCATCGGAGGTTCATATCTTGGTGCAAGAGCCGCTATCGAAATGCTCACCGACACATTCTATAACCTGAATGCAGGCAAAAACACTCCCAAAATCATCTATGCCGGCAATTCCATCAGTTCAAGTTATTTGGCTGATGTTATCGACCTTGTTAAAGACAAAGATTTTAGCGTAAACATTATTTCAAAATCGGGCACAACCACCGAACCCGCTCTTGCTTTCCGTATCCTCAGAGCAATGCTCATCGAAAAATATGGCAAAGATGGTGCAAAAGAAAGAATCTATGCCACCACTGACAAAGCAAGAGGTGCTCTCAAAACCTTTGCAGATGCCGAAGGGTATGAAACCTTTGTTATTCCCGATGATGTTGGCGGCAGATTCTCTGTGCTCACAGCAGTTGGTCTTTTGCCAATTGCAGCCGCAGGCATCAACATTGATGAAATGATGAAAGGTGCTCAGGATGCCAGAGCAGAATATATGAAACCCTATGCCGACAACGCTTGCTACAAGTATGCGGCAATTCGCAATATTCTTAGCCGCAAAGGCAAAACTGTTGAGCTTATGGTTAACTATGAACCCTGCCTTATCTATTTCTCCGAATGGTGGAAACAGCTCTACGGCGAAAGCGAGGGCAAAGACAATAAGGGTATTTTCCCGGCATCTGTGAGCTTTTCGACCGATCTTCACTCAATGGGACAATACATTCAAGACGGTGCACGCATTCTTTTTGAAACTGTTCTTAATGTAGAAAAACCCAAAAAAGACCTTGAGTTCCCATTTGAAGAAGAAAATATCGACGGCCTTAACTTCCTTGCCGGAAAAACCGTCGACACCGTAAACCACAAGGCATTTCAGGGTACAATCCTTGCTCACACCGATGGCGGTGCTCCAAATATGGTTATCAATATTCCCGAAATTACCCCATATTATTTTGGCAATCTGGTTTATTTCTTCGAAAAAGCCTGTGCAATTAGCGGCTATATGCTGGGCGTTAATCCCTTTGATCAGCCCGGCGTTGAAGCCTACAAAAAGAATATGTTTGCACTTCTTGGAAAACCTGGCTATGAAGAGCTTTCAAAAGAGCTTGAAAAAAGAATTTAAAAATTTTTCTTGCATTTTTGCCCGAATGGGTGTATGATATAAAAAATGAATAAGAAACGGGAGCTTGTGTTACAGGCTGAGAGGGAGGTATAACCTCCGACCGAGAACCTGATTTGGATAATGCCAACGTAGGGATGCCTTGTGCGACATTCGCAATTTTTATAGGAAATATGGAAGTTACCAAATTGGTGACTTCCTTTTTTTATTGTATTTTTGGAGGTGAAAATTGATGGTGAAAATTAATGGTGAGAACTTGGACATTGCAGGCAAATCTGTTTCAGATTATCTGAATTTGGCAGGTTATGACTTAATGCGTGTTGCCGTGGAACTAAATGGTGACATAGTCCCCAAATGGCGGTATGCTGAAACTGTTTTCAATGAAGATGACAGTGTCGAAGTGGTAAGCTTTGTTGGAGGTGGATGATGTGATTTTGTCAAAAAATGAATGGATAGGTTGGTTAAATGACAGGCACGGTGTTGAATTGCAAAATAAGGTATCAGCTACGACCGTTGGAATATGCGGCCTTGGAGGTCTTGGTTCCAATATAGCCATCGCACTTGCCCAAGCAGGAATCGGAAAACTCGTACTGATAGATTTTGATAAAGTAGATATAAGCAATCTTCATCGTCAACAGTATAAGATAAGTCAAATCGGAATGTATAAGACAGAAGCTTTGAGACACAATCTTAAAGAAATAAATCCATATCTTGAAACACAGATTCATACAATTTGCATCAATGAGCATAATGTCAAAGAACTTCTGGGTGATTGCGACATTATCTGTGAAGCATTTGATAATGCTGAATGTAAGGCAATGCTGACAAATCTTGTTTTGGAGGAAATGCCGGACAAATACATTGTTGCGGCTTCGGGCATGGCGGGTATGGGAAGTGCCAACAGTATACATACAAGAAAGGTATCAAAAAAATTTTATCTTTGCGGCGATGAAATAAGTGATGTATCGAAAGGAATCGGCCTTGTCTCAACAAGAGTGATGATTTGTGCTGCACATCAAGCACATACGGTACTACGGCTTATAGCTGATGAATTTGAAGTATAGGAAGAAGGAAATGCAAATGAACAACGACAAACTTATTATAGGCGGTCATGAATTTAATTCTCGTTTTATTTTGGGTTCGGGTAAATACTCGCTTAACCTTATTGAAGCGGCTGTTAAGGATGCAGGTGCAGAAATAATAACCCTTGCAGTTCGACGTGCAAATACAAAAGAACAGGAAAATATTCTTGATTTTATTCCAAAAGGAGTAACATTGCTTCCAAATACAAGCGGAGCAAGAAATGCAGAAGAAGCGGTAAGAATTGCAAAACTTGCCAGAGAACTTGGATGTGGTAATTTTGTGAAAATTGAAATTATGCGAGATTCAAAGTATCTGCTTCCGGATAATGAAGAAACAGTTAAAGCAACAGAAATTCTTGCAAATGACGGATTTGTTGTTATGCCATATATGTATCCAGACTTAAATGTTGCCCGAGACTTGGTTTCGGCGGGAGCTGCAACAATAATGCCTCTTG
>SVJL01000073.1 GCA_015068985.1 Oscillospiraceae bacterium | reverse complement strand
GTTTGTTCCATAATCGGAACGTCAAGTGCTCGTTCGAGCATACAAGCAATATCCTGACGGAGAGCAGGTGCGTTCGCCTCTACTGTCATTCCATTGGTGATTCCAAGATTTTCGGCAGCAATCATATATCCGTCAGGATAGCCGCCGTCTTGTTCTGCAAGAGGAGCATAGCCGAGCATTGACACAATCATCTTAAGTGCTTGAACGTTTGTAACGGTGAGATACGGGGCATATGTGCCATCACCCATTCCATTGATGATTCCGGTAACCTTGCAGTAATGAATTGCACCAAATGCCCAATGGTCAACAGGTATATCGGAAAAATCAGGATTTGGTCCGCCACCGGACATTGCTCCCTCAAGCATCAGTGTGTTGTATATCAACTGTGCCATCTCTGCCCTTGTGACAGGCGTTGTCAAATTAAGGTTGCCGTTTTCGTCGCCTTGCATTATATTGTAGTCGATTATTCTTTGAAATCCCACCTCTGAACCAGCATTTGAATCCAGTTCGGGATAATATTTGTCATCACTGACAGTAAATGAACCAAACAAACCATCGACAAATATTTCCGTATCATTCATACCGGAGAGAACTTGCTCTTTTATGCCTTTTTTCAGCACAATCATAACCCATTTACATTCTCCGGTTATTAACCATTCCACATCCTCTGTACAATCACCATTAGAATAATGCCCTAAAGCAGTTTTATTGTTTATGATATACGTGTTGGTATCAGGAGTGCCATCAGCCTTACGTTTTTGGTCATTTTTAAAAGTAACCGTGTTTGATTCAGCATCAAAAACTACATCCTTTACTCTAAAAGTAAAAAATTCGTATTCACTATTGTTAATAACCTCGTTTATATCAGGGCGTCCTTCTACATCATGAACAAACGAAGCAGATGTTTCGGATGCATAACCCGAAATCGAGACAGAAAAAATCAATATTACGACTAACAGATAGATATGGAGTTTTTGTAGTGCTCTTTTGCACGCTTTCATGGTTATGCATCCTCCTCTAAAGAATAAATTTATTCAACGAAACATTTAAACCTAACAATCGGTTATATTATAATAATGGTCATTTGGTCATTCGGGGACGTATACGGATTGTCATATTTTTATTCATGCTTTTTAAAAGATGTCAAAAAATGTACGTCCCCATTTGTCCCAAGAGGCAAGATTTTATTCTTGCCTCTTTGAAACATTGGACAACAAACTGGCTGATAAATAGCTATCTGATATCACTAAATAATTTTTGAATTAATTTTTAACAATCCTCTCCCACTCTTTTCCAAGTGTCTTAAAGTCTTTGCCATTTGTTCCGTCAAACACGGTGTATTGCGGTTTTGAACCAAAACCTGTTTGTTCCATAAGCGGAACGTCAAGCGCTCTTTCAAGCATATAAGCTATATTCTGACGGAGAGCAGGTGCGTTCGCCTCTATTGTCATTCCATTGGTGATTCCAAGATTTTCGGCAGCAATCATATATCCGTCAGGATAGCCGCCGTCTTGTTCTGCAAGAGGAGCATAGCCGAGCATTGACACAATCATTTTAATTGCCTGAACGTTCGTGACGCTGAGATACGGGGCATATGTGCCATCACACATTCCATTGATGATTCCGGTAACCTTGCAGTAATGAATTGCACCAAATGCCCAATGGTCAACAGGTATATCAGAAAAATCAGGATTTGGTCCACCACCGGACATTGCTCCCTGAAGCATCAGTGTGTTGTATATCAACTGTGCCATCTCTGCCCTTGTGACAGGCGTTGTCAAATTCAGATTGCCGTTTTCATCGCCCTGCATTATATTATAATTGGTGATTCTTTTGAAACTCAATACGTTATCGCCAAAATCGGTTTTGGGATAATAAGTTTCATTGCTATCATTAAACGACCAAAATAATCCATCAACAAATATTTCTGTATCATTCATACCGGAGAGGATTTGTTCTGATATATTTGCTTTGAGCACAAGGGTAACCCATTTGCATTTTCCGTAAATCAGCTTCTCAACATCTTCTGAATATGTTCCATCATCATAACGAGAAAGTGCAGAATTATTATTAATTATATAAACATTTGTATCGGAACTGCCATCCTTGCGTTTTTGATCGTTTTTGAAAGTAACTGTGTTTGATTCAGAATCGAAATACACATCTTTTACCCTGAAGCTCAAAAAATCATATTCAATATTATTTATAATACCATCAAGTTCAGGTCTGCCTTCCACATCATAAACAAAAGAAGCAGATGTTTCGGATGCATAACCCGAAACCGAGACAGAAAAAATCAGTGTTGCGACTAACAGATAGATATGGAGTTTTTGTAATGTTCTTTTGCTTGCTTTCATAGTTATGCATCCTTTCTTCTTATATTTGTAGTGTAATTATAAACTTTGTAAAATATGTTGTAAATATGATTATTATTTATGAAATGACTTTGTAATTAAAATGTCATCATTTTTTCAAAAATATCAATCCATTAACGATTTTATAATATCTTCAATATCACTTCCGGTTTTGAAAACATCAAATTCTTCTGCTTCATTTTCGGAGATAACACCTTTTTCTGCAAGCTTTGCGGCAAAAAGAACGCCGTCGGCAGTTTGGGTTTTAAGGCATCTGTAGGCAACATAGACCATATCTGAACGCAAAAACTTGTCGGATTCAAAAATGATTTTTGCTTTTTCGGAGCTGAGAAGATAATTATGAATTGCCATATCTTCCGCTGTTTCGGGTTCTGCCTCTTGGTATCCAAGTATACGTAATACAAGGGTTACAAACTCAGCAGCACTTATATTACGTTCGGGCTCAAAGAAATATTTTGACGTACCTTTGGTAATTTCATTTTCGTAGCAATACATAATATATTTATACGACCACCGCTCCTGCCACACATCATCAAATTGATGCTCATATTCACCACTCAGGGCGTTGTCTTCCTCTCCCACAAGGCGCACAAGCATTGTGGCAGCCTGCTCTCGAGTGAAAGGAATGTCAAGCTCATATCCGTTGTCGGTACCCTTGAACAAGCCGAGTTCATAAAGAATGTCGGCATATTGTGTGTTATCGGCAATGGCTGATATGTTAATGCACATTATAAAACAAGTTATAACACAAAGTATTTTACATAATTTTTTCATAAACAGCCTTACCTCCTCCAATATAGTTTATTTCATCAGATGTTACCGTGTCGGTAGCCAAACCAATATCAAACTCAATTGATTTTATGCTGAAATCCTCATGAGAAAAATACATTCTGGCATCGAAATACTCTTTGTCGAGAGTGTTTTGAATTTTTTCTTCGCCGTCAAAAGAAAGGAGCGAATCATACTCGAGCTTTACTTCAAGAATATCATCAGCTGTGTAATCGGTTTTACTCCAGTTTATTTTGTGTGAGCCCGACAGCATATCGAACCAAATGTGATTTTTTGAACCTTCAAATTTTACCATTGTGTAACAGCTTCGTTCTTCGCCGTTAAGAGTGCTTGATATGCCGAGTATGGTTGCTTTCACATCGTCTCCAAGCTTAGCGTACCAATCGGGAGCAGCCTTTGCACTAACATCAATCGGCATTACGGCGATAAAGTTTATTTTATAATCGGTTACAAACTGTTCGCCAAACAGTTCATAGCTGTTTTTCATTTTTGTTATGTAATATTCGGGGTCTTGTTCTTCCTTGAGTGGAACGATAATATTGTCTTTGCTTATACCAAACAATTTGTACATTGCACGGCGTTCAGCAAGTGTGTTACCCTCATAATAAAACTCATATTTCATATTTTCGGTGGGAACAGAGGGTAAAACTGTTACGTTTGAATATCTTAACGCAAAATTGATTGACCTTATATCGTTTCCTACAGTTTTTCCCGTAAGCCTGATGGGGCCAAAATCCATAAAGTTATATGTACCATCATATCCAAAGCCACTTGGTGCTGTCGTTCCAAATTCCATGGTGCTTCTTGAACCCTCAGCTGTTAAAATAAATTTGTTTATATTCCCTTTATCCTTTGACGTTGCCTGTACAACGCGGCACTTTATGGTACTTCCGGGGTCGGCAAGAAATTCCAGAAATGTGTGCATATGTTTTTCTTCAACCTTAACATCAAAGGTAAGCTTATCTATTATGTCCACCTCGTGCGAGTTGTATAAACAGGCATCATAATCAAACTTTTGTGTATAAAAGTGAGAGTGATTGTCGTGATTGGTATTTGTCAATTTATAATAAATGCCCTTTGAAAAGTAATTATCTTGAATAAATTTAACAATCTCATGGAAATCTTCCACATAAAAATAATAACTTTTGTCTATATATAGTCGCAGATAATGTTCACCCAACACTTCTATACTTCTATAATCTCTTTCGATTTTATTTCCGTACGGATCCGCTCTGAATGATACACTTATATAGTGTTGCTTAAAACTATCCATCAATCCTATATGAGCGGGTAACGCCTCATCAATACAACGTTTAATTTCCTCTATTTCTTCTTCGGTCGTATATTCAAAAACTACCCTTTCCGAAACAAAGTCATAAAATCTACTCACAAAGTTGCAAATTTCATCATACATTTCGTCGGTAATATTATATTTTCTCGGATCCACTCCTGTACGATAATCACCGTAAATCAGGCATGTTATAGTAACCATAAAATCTGTTAAAAAGTATTCCGGATTATCTTCAGCAGCTATACTCAGCATCTTTTTTAAAGTGTTCATATATTCTTCTTTATGAGATAAAAAGCTTTCTTTTGCAGAAAGTTTTTTGCTATCAATTTGTGTTTCGGAGGAATCTACATTTGTTTCAATTTCGGATGTTTGAGAGTCACTGCTTGCATCAGGTTCGTCAATAACGGATGACGCTGAGCTGTCAGCAATTAATTCGTCGCTTACTGTGTTTTGTGTAATATCCTCATTTGTTGCATACACACTAAAGCTTACAGCACAAGAAACAAACACATATACACTCAATAATATTGCACTTAAAATTCTTTTCATTGGATTACCTCCGTTCTTTTTATTAGATTGTCTTGCTTGCATTATATCACATAAATTTGCCAATTTGTTGAAAAGTGCAAAACTGGTCGATTTTCGTGCAAAACTGGTATTATATGAAAAAAGACCCACTTTTTTCAAGTGAGTCTTTTATAACGTGGATTCAATTATACAAACATAACAAATTTTAAAATAAACAGTCCATCTTTATATTCTTTGTGTAAGCTTCCATCATATTTTGATACTGCTGTTTTGATGTTTTCGAGCCCAATGCCATGGTTAAGCTTATCTTTTTTATGCGTTTTCAAATTTGATCCGTTATTTTCTTGAGCTGAGTTTATGATTTTACACAAAACAGAATTGTTTTCGTATATAAAATCAAGGGATATTTTCTTTGATGCACCGGAGTACCTCTCGCACGCTTCAATTGCATTGTCAAGTGCATTACCAAATATTATGCATATATCTGTTGCATCAATATTAAGCTTTGTAGGTATCTTGATGTTGGTGCAAAATTCAATACCCTTACTTTCGGCAAGTGCTTTCTTTGTGTTAATTATTGCATCAAATGCAGTGTTACCTGTTTTTATTCTTTCTGTATTATCAACAAGCAATTCACTTATAGATGATATATATTTTTTGCCATCTTCATTATTTGTTGCTTCAAAAAAGCCATTGATTGTTGTAAGATGGTTTGATATGTCGTGTCTGAATTTGCGAAGCTCTTCCTGATTTACAAGAATGTCATCAAGGTGCTTTGATTGAGATTGGAGCTGTTGTTCATACTGTTGCTGTTTATTTATAATCTCATTTTGCTTTGCCATTCGTTCACACATATAAAATGAGAAAAATGCGCTTAAAAAAAGTCCAAAAGAGCAAATCATAAGCAAATAATTCATATGAGTGATTGAAGATTCATATGCAAGTTTATACAACAAAAACACTGCTAATGTTGAATTAATAAAAACAAGCAAAAACATAACCCAATATGATTTCCCCAAACGAATCTTTTTTCGCTTAGCAATCATACAAATAATATTTATCAACGTAAATCCCAACATTTTTGACAGTATAATTCCCAAAAGACGTAAAGAAGGATTTTCTATAGCCACCGTGGCACTTACTCTATATACAGAGGTTATAATAAACAATATAACCACTTCCATAGATGACGCAATCAAAAAAGCTATTATAGATATTATAGCTCGTGTTGGTATACTTCCCTTAAACATAAATGATGTGAGAAAAACAGATACAACTATAAATATTACATTTAGAATAGTATACGAAAATACATGATTTACTACGATTATAAATAATGTTAATAAAACAATTGTCAAATAATAAGCTATATTGATAATATTCTTTCTCTTTCCACAAAAAGTATCCAGAAACAAGTAAAACATAAGTGCTTCAAAAAAAGCAGTAAAATATTCGGCAATGGTAAAAATCATAAAATTACCTTTCTTTCTTTATAATGAATAAATCTATTCATAAATTCTTTTTTAAACGAACGACTTATTGGTATTACATTGTCCGAACCATATATGTACACACCTTTATCATTTACACGTTTAATGCAATCTAAATTTACCACATAAGATTTATGCGGTGAGGCAAATGTCAGATTATCAATGGAATTTAACAGGTCGGTCATAGTTTTTTTTGTTTTGTACATTTCTTTTTCGGTGTAAACATATATCCAATGGGAATGTTTTTCAAAATATAATACCTCATCACTATATAGACGAATTATTTCTCTTTCGCTGGAAAACACGAAGGATGTACGCTCCTGTGAAAGCTTAATAACAAGTGCATCATACACTTTTTTGAATTCATTCTCGTTCACAGGCTTTAGCATATACCGAAATGGTTCGCACTCAAAGCTTTGAATAGCATATTCTATATGGTTGGTGACAAAAATAATCACAACGAGTTTATTCATTTTGCGTATTTCGTTGGCTGTTGTGATTCCGTTAACACCACTCATTTCCATATCAAGAAATACAGCATCATAAAAGGACGGATTTTTTTCAAACGAACAAATCAAATCTTCTCCTGCGGCGAAAACATCATAGGAAAGTTCGGAGTTATTCATTAATTTCAGGTTTTTTTCAAGTTGAGATATGCAATCCCGATTGTCATCACATATTGCAATTTTCATTTTAGTATGCCTCCCGCGGAAGTCGGATGTTATATTGTATATCAAACATCCTGATTCAAAAATAAACTGTAGGGGCAGATGCCCACATTGACCCGAGCGAACGGGCAGATGTGGGCATCTGCCCCTACAAACCGCTTTATTCCTGACCAAGAGTGCCAAGGCTTGAACGGCGAAGATATTCGTTTATAAATCCATCAATGTCGCCATCCATAACGGCACCAATGTTACCCATCTCAAAATTTGTGCGATGGTCTTTAACAAGGTTGTAGGGATGGAAAACATAGGAACGAATCTGGCTTCCCCAGGCAATTTCTTTCTGTTCACCCTTGATATCGTCAAGTTTTTCCTGATTTTCTTTTTCTTTGAGTTCAATAAGCTTTGCTTTGAGCATTTTCATAGCATAATCTCTGTTTTTATGCTGTGAACGTTCATTCTGACAAGCAACAACAATGCCGGTTGGAATGTGTGTTATGCGAATAGCCGAGCTCGTTTTGTTAACGTGCTGACCGCCTGCACCGCTTGCACGGTAGGTATCGACACGAAGTTCATCGGGATTAATTTCTATTTCAACATCATCATCAATTTCGGGCATAACCTCTGCCGAGGCAAATGATGTGTGACGACGTCCGGATGAATCGAAGGGCGAAATTCTGACCAAACGATGAACGCCCTTTTCGCATTTGAGATATCCATAGGCATTTTCGCCGGAGATAAGAAGTGTAACACTTTTAACACCTGCCTCATCACCTGGGAGATAGTCCATTGTTTCAATGCTGAAATTGCGTCGTTCTGCCCAACGGGTATACATACGAAGAAGCATATCGGTCCAATCCTGAGCCTCTGTGCCGCCTGCACCCGGATGCAGGGTTAAAATTGCGTTATTCTTGTCGTAATCTCCCGAAAGAAGTGTTTCAAGTGTCATTTCTTCGGTTAAAGTCTTGATTTGTTTAACCGAATCTGTGATTTCGCCAAGATATGATTCGTCATCTTCCATATTTGCCATATCAATGAGAACAAGTGTGTCGTCGAACAAGCCACGAAGATTTTCGTATTTTTCAACCTTGCTCTTTAGCTGCTTTGTTTTTTGCAAAACTTTCTGGCTTGCTTCAGGGTCATCCCAAAAGCCGGGCTCGGCAGCCTGAGCTTCGAGCTCTTCAATCTTTGTTATCGCTGAAGCGATGTCAAAGTGAATCCCTCAAATCATTTATACTGTCTTCCATGTTCTGAAGTTCAATTCTGTACTCGTCATACTGTAACAATATAAGTCACCCCTTTATGTTAAATAAAATATTATATTATTTTCCGCAACATTTTTTATATTTCAAACCCGAACCGCAAGGACAAGGATCGTTGCGTCCAACCTTGGCCTCTTTGCGTACAACAGGTTTTTTCTCTAAAGTTCCGTCTGAGCTTCCGCCGCTTGCAGCTGTAGGCTTTGCTACCTGTTCACGTTCAAGGGGTTTTTGTGCTCTCACGTGGAAAAGAAGTCTTATTATGTCTTCGGTTATTGCCTGAAGCATAGCTTCATACATAATGTAGCCTTCTTCGGTATATTCCAGCAATGGATCACGCTGAGCATATGCTCTGAGACCGATTCCCTGACGCAGACGCTCCATATCGTCAATATGATCCATCCACTTGCTGTCTACTGCACGAAGAAGAATTATGCGTTCAATTTCGCGAAGTGTTTCCTCGCCAAACTCTTCTTCTTTGAGTTCATACTGTTTTGAAGCAATAGCGCGTATATCTTCTATCAAAGCTTCTTTGGTAAGGTCTTCAATTTCCTGTTTTGAATACGAAAGCTCGCCCTCGGGCACAAAGAACTGTTCAAGATATTCAATAAGACCGGTGATGTTCCAGTTTTCCGGATATTGCTCGCCGGCAATATATTGGTCAACAGTGAGAGCAATAAACTCATCTATCCGACGTTCAAAGCTTTGCTTGAAACATCCGCCGTCGAGAACTTTGTTTCGTTCTGCATAGATTGTTTTACGCTGAACGTTCATAACGTCATCATATTTAAGAACGTTTTCTCTGGCTTTGAAGTTGTTGCCCTCAACAGTACGCTGAGCCCTTTCTATTGCAGACGACAGCATACCCGCCTCGATAGCATCTTCATCTCCAAGACCTAAAGAATCTACCATTGTGCGCAAACGGTCTGAGCCAAATTTTCTTAAAAGGTCATCATCAAGAGAAAGATAGAATCTCGATTCACCAACATCACCCTGACGACCGGAACGGCCTCTTAACTGATTGTCGATTCGAC
>SVJL01000072.1 GCA_015068985.1 Oscillospiraceae bacterium | reverse complement strand
GTATTTGTGGTTATTTACATTTTACACTTTGGTTTGTATATTGTCTATTTATTTTTACAAGTGTTGCACTTCACATTATAATCTGTCCAGCTCCCCTTGCACAGGGGAGCCTTTCGCTCTAACCTAAGCAGTTCTATAAACAATAATTTATAAAAATCAAGTACTCATCCAGTTGCAAAGAGAAGCTAATAGAACGAGTGGCTCGTAAATACAGCGTTCTTCTTTATGCTCATCCAACTTATGTTGAACACCTATTTTACATAGAAATAAAACGGCTCATTTCAAGTCTTATTGCACCTGCAAGATAAAGCGAGCCAAACACGAAAACCGTGCCGTCCTCCCCTGCCAATTCAAGAGCTTTGACATAGGCGGCTTTATAGTCGTCGATGCAAATGCATTCGGCACCCTCTGCAACCAAAAAATCATACATTTCGTCTGTTGCAGTTTCTCTGATTGAGGGTACTGTGGTAACAACTATGCTATCTGCCTTATTGGCTATCAGGCGGGCACTGTCGTGCCAGTCTTTTTCGGAAAGCATAGAAAACAAAAACACTCGTCTGCCATTTGGAAAATAGGCATCAATGCTGTCTATCAAAGCTGTTATACCGTGGCTGTTGTGGGCACCGTCGAGAACCACGGCAGGCTTTGAGGGTACAACCTCAAATCGGCACTTCCAGAAGGAAGATGCAAGACCTTTTTGTATGTCGGCCTCACAAAGCTCAAGCTTGTTCATAAGTGCATATGATGCCTCAATTGCCGTGATGGCATTGTCGAGCTGATAGGTTCCTTTCAGAGACAGGGTGTAGGGCTTGTTTTTGTAGGTAAAGCTTGTGGCGATGAGCGAAAGCTTCACATCACAAGGCTCACCGCCGGGAACAATCAGCTCCGATGATGTTGCAATGCATTTTGCCTTTATAACCTCAACACATTCAGGAGGCATCTTTTGCGTTATGACAACCGTCGAATTTTCTTTGATTGTGCCTGCTTTTTCGGAAGCAATCTGAGATAAAGTGCTACCGAGAATTGCTGTGTGGTCAAATCCGATGGGGGTTATAACATTGAGCAGCGGCGTGTCGATAACGTTGGTAGAATCAAGACGGCCGCCAAGGCCAACTTCAAGAACTGTAACATCACAGCACTTGTCTTTGAAATACAAAAACGCCATTGCCGTTATAAATTCAAATTCTATTGGATGAATATCGGCAGACACCTCTTTGACCTTGTTTGTGTAAAGCACAAGGTCTGAATCGGATATCATTTCGTTGCCGATGCATATTCTTTCGCTGAAAAATTCAATATAAGGTGAGGTATAATACCCCACCTTATATCCATGACATACAAGAATGTTTTTTATCATATTTGACACAGAGCCCTTGCCATTGGTGCCGGCAACGTGAACAAACCTTTGTCCCTTATGGGGATTGCCCAGTCTTTCAAGCATAACGGTAATATTGGAAAGACCGCTCTTTTTGCCAAATCTTTTCAGCGAATGAATGTAGTCTATTGCTTCATTTGCTGTTTTTATCAACACATTCACCTTATTTCAGTTTTTCAAGGCTTGCCTTAACCTCTGCGAGCATCTTAGCGTATTTTTCGCCTTTGGCTTTTTCTTCTTCAACAACGTGGGCAGGAGCTTTGGCAACAAAGCCTGCATTGCCGAGTTTGCCCTCAACACGTTTGATTTCTGCCTCTAAGGTTTTGAGCTCTTTTTCCAAACGTTCAATCTCTTTTGAACGGTCAACAAGCTCATCGAGGGGAATGTAGATTGTTGCACCTTCAACAACCACATTAACTGCATTTTCGTCGATGCCATCTGTTGAATCGGCAACAACTGTTTCGGAAGCGGAAGCCATTTTTTCAAAATAGATGCCTGTGTTTTCAAACACAGCCTTATCTTTTGCAACAATAAAGATCTTTGCTTTTCTGGAAGGAACAACGTTCATCTGAGCACGGATGTTACGCACACTGCGGATAGCGTCCATAACGATGTGCATTCTTTTTTCTTCATCATCAAAGCAAAGAGCCTCGTTGTATTCAGGCCATGGGCTAACCATTATGCTGTCTTCACCTGTGGGAAGTCCTGAGAAGATTTCTTCGGTGATGAAAGGCATAAAGGGATGAAGAAGCTTGAGAGCTCCGATGAGAACGTAGCTGAGTACGTTCTGAGCAACCTTATCGGCACCGTCTTTTTCGTAGAGACGGGGTTTAACAAGCTCAATGTACCAGTCGCAGTAGTTATCCCAGATAAAGTCGTAGAGCTTGGAAACTGCAATACCCAGCTCAAATTTATCGAGATTATCGGTTACTTCTTTAACAAGATTATTGTAGGCTGAAAGAATCCATTTATCTTCAAGCTTGAGCTCAGATGCATCGGGAAGCTTGATTTCATCAATTGAGAGATTCATCATAAGGAATCGAGATGCATTCCAGATTTTGTTGGCAAAGTTACGGCTTGCCTCTACCCTTTCGGTATAGAAACGCATATCGTTGCCGGGTGAGTTACCTGTTGCAAGAGTGAATCGGAGAGCATCGGCACCGTATTGGGAAATGATTTCGAGAGGATCGATACCGTTGCCAAGAGATTTACTCATTTTTCTGCCCTGACTGTCACGCACAAGTCCGTGGATAAACACCTTGTCGAAAGGAACCTGACCTGTGTGTTCAAGACCTGAGAACATCATTCTCATAACCCAGAAAGGAATTATGTCGTAGCCTGTAACAAGAACACTTGTGGGATAGAAATATTCCATTTCTTCGGTTTTATCGGGCCAGCCGAGAGTTGAGAAAGGCCAGAGAGCCGAGCTGAACCAGGTGTCGAGAGTGTCGGGATCCTGACGCATTGGCTTGCCGCACTTGGGACAAACTGCACTGTCTTCTTTGGTAACAACCATTTCGTTACAGTCGTCACAATAGAAGGCAGGAATACGGTGGCCCCACCAGAGCTGACGTGAAATACACCAGTCGCGGATATTTTCGAGCCAATGGAAATATATTTTTTCAAAGTGTTCGGGAATGAACTCTGTTTCGTCGTTTTTAACTGCGTCGATTGCAGGCTTTGCAAGGGGTTCCATTTTAACGAACCACTGTTTTGAAATGATGGGTTCAACTGTGGTGCCGCAACGGTAACACTGACCAACATTGTGTGAATGGTCTTCGATTTTGAGAAGAAGTCCCATTTCTTTAAGGTCTTCAACCATTTGTTTGCGGCATTCGTAACGATCCATACCTTCATATTTACCTGCGTATGAATTCATTGTGGCATCGTCGTTCATAACCTTGATTTGCTCAAGATTGTGACGGAGACCAACCTCAAAGTCATTGGGATCGTGAGCAGGTGTGATTTTAACACAACCGGTACCAAATTCTTTGTCAACATATTCATCGGCAATAACAGGAATCTCTCTTCCAACAAGAGGAAGAATGAGAGTTTTGCCAACAAGTGACGAATATCTTTCATCTTCGGGGTTTACTGCAACTGCTGTGTCGCCAAAGAGAGTTTCGGGACGGGTTGTTGCAATAACAACGTATTCGTCGGAATCTTTTACGTTATATTTGATGTGCCAGAAATTGCCGGGCTGTTCGGCGTGGTCAACTTCGGCATCGGAAAGTGCTGTTATACAATGGGGACACCAGTTGATGATGCGGCTGCCCTGATAGATGAGGCCTTTGTTATAGAGGTTAACAAAAACCTCTTTAACTGCTTTTGAGCAGCCCTCGTCCATAGTAAAACGTTCTCTTTCCCAGTCGCAGGAAGAGCCGATTTTTTTGAGCTGATTGATAATGCGGCTGCCGTATTTTTCTTTCCACTGCCACACTCTTTCCAAAAACTTTTCTCTGCCAAGGTCATAACGTGTGAGGCCTTCGTTAACACGAAGCTCTTCTTCAACCTTTATCTGGGTTGCAATGCCGGCGTGGTCTGTGCCGGGAACCCAAAGGGTGCTGTAGCCCTGCATTCTTTTGTAGCGAATGAGGATATCCTGAAGGGTTTCGTCAAGGGCATGACCCATATGAAGCTGACCTGTAACGTTTGGAGGGGGAATAACAATTGTGAAAGGTTTTTTGCTTTTGTCGATTTCGGCATGAAAATAACCTTTGTCAATCCAATCGGCGTATATTCTGTCTTCCACCTCAGAAGGATTATAGGTTTTTGCCAATTCCTTTTTGGTATTCATTAGACTTTTCTCCTTTGATACAATGCACACACTTTTGCACTGCATAATATTGTGATATTAATTTAAAACAAAAATGTTATAACTGCGGCTATGAGAACAAACCCAAGACCGAGAAGCTTTATTTTTATGATGTCGTTTTCTGTGACATCGCGTTTTTCTGCGATTAACTTATCGGCAATTTTTTTGGCTCCATAGGCAAGCACTGCTCCGATAAGAACTAAAATCAGTGATATATATTTCATTTTTACCTCTGCAAATTACGCGTTCCACACGCCTCTTGAAAGACTACCGACAAGACGATAGTCAAAATCGGAAATTGTTTTTTGCATTGCAAGACCTTCGTCTATGTCTAAGTCGTCAATTTCGCCGTTTCTGATTACTACAACGCGGTTAGACTTTCCTTCAGAAAGAAGGTCTATGGCTTTCATACCCATCTGAGCCGCCACAACTCTGTCGCGCAATGTGGGACTGCCGCCACGCTGAATATGACCAAGAACGGTTGCTCTTGTTTCAACTCCGGTGCATTCTTCTATCATTTCGGCAAGCTCCTGAGAACCTCCAACGCCCTCGGCTATGATAACAATGTGATGCTTTTTGCCAACGGACTGACCGATTTTTATGTCTTCAACTATGCGGTTAACAAGCTCCACTCTGGGGCAGTTTTTGTCTTTTTCGGGCACAAGAACCATTTCGGCACCTGTTGCAAGAGCAACTTCAATTGCAATGTAGCCTGCATTTCTGCCCATAACCTCAATGAGAGAACATCTCTGGTGGCTGGTGGCTGTGTCACGCACTTTGTCGACAGCTTCCATTGCGGTGTTTAGGGCGGTGTCGTAGCCGATGGTATATTCGGTGCAGGAAATGTCGTTATCGATTGTGCCGGGGATTCCGATAGTGGGAACGCCGCCTTCGCTGAGCTTTTGAGCTCCTCTGAAAGAACCGTCACCACCGATTACAACAAGTGCATCAATGCAGTTTTCTTTTATAACTTCAACACCCTTAGCGATGCCCTCGGGGGTTGCAAACTGCTTGCTTCGTGCTGTTTGAAGCACGGTGCCGCCACGCTGAATAAGGTCACACACGCTGGCTGCATCGAGCTTTATTATTTCCCCTCTCAAAAGACCATGATAGCCGCGCTCTATGCCAACCATATTAAAGCCTCTTGAAAGACCGTATCTGACAACGGAACGAATAGCAGCGTTCATGCCGGGGGCATCGCCGCCGCTTGTGAGAACTCCGATTGTTTTGATGTCCATTTTTATTCCTCCTTGATGATATGTATAAACGGAGGAGTTTTCTCCTCTTTTTGTATAATTAGCACATACTACTATAATATATACCATTTTGCACAAAAAATCAAGAGCATTTACCAATTTTAGGCTAATAATCTAATTTTTATCAAGCTCACAGATTATGTTAATGCTATTTTGCCACAGATTAAATAATTATAACCAAACAATATAACAAAGGGACTGTAAAAAAAGTCAAAATCACGGTTCGTCGGAAACCGCCGAACCCTACAATTGGTACTATCAAAACAAATCATACCAACGCATTGTAGGGAATGGCGCTTGCCGACATTCCGAAACCGACTTTTTTACAGTCCCTTTTGCTGTGTAGAAAAATACGCTCTCGTTTATTTGCGAGAAGGTATATAGGTTTAGCCGTCGACGACGGTTATTTTAATTCTGTATCTTTTAAAACTCTTGATGGGGCAAATCCATACATTCGTTTAAATGCCTTTGAAAATACATACTGATCAGAATAACCCAAAAGCTCTGCAGTACGCTTTATAGAATATCCCTCTGCCCCGATAAGCTCATAAGCCTTTTTCATTTTTATGCTCGTAATATATGAAAAAGGCGTTGTACCTATTATCTTTTTAAAGTAGGTGATGAAATACTTTTCCGACATATACAGTGTATCTGCCAGCTCCTTGACAGTAATGTCATTGTGCAGATTATCATCAATATAGGACAGAATGGTTTTAAGTTTGATTGTTTTTTCGCGGATGTCCGCCGAAAGTGTAACACTGCCCGGTTTTGCTTCTGAAAGCATTTTTGTTATCAGAAATATCGCGGCAGATTTTAAGTGTAAAAGTGAAAGATGGTCGCCCTTGGTATAGCTTTCAAAACATGCAAAGACCACCTCTCTCTCGGTTGAAATTATTTCCCCCTTCATCATTCCTTCGGTTTGCAGCACATCGGTAGATGTATGGCTTCTTCCTATATATACGTCAAAGAGAATAAACATAAAGCGGCAACCGCTTTTGCTTTCTGTCCATGCTTTGTATGGCACATTCGGTCTGAAAAAGAACACGTCGCCCTCTTTCAGAAAATAATCACGGTCACTGTATGATATGCACACACTTCCTTTGCTTACAATCCATATTGCATATGTTGGCTTGTTGCGTTCTTCAAGCCAGTGAGCATCATGTGTTGCATAACCGCAATAGTTTATTTCAAATTCAAGCTGATTATCAAGTGAGTTGTTTATAGTAAAAAAACGCACAATTACCACCTCTTACTTTAATCGTATCACAAGGAACGGGAATTTTCAAGGAAAATTGCAACCCTCGAACTTTTTGACATAATCGCAATACAAAATGACATTTTAACATTGGATTTTATCATATATAATAAATATGGTGAAGTGGATTAATGCATATTATATGCTCATCAGGCGTTGAGATTTGCGTGTAAATCAAACTAATTGACATAATATAAATACAATGAGCCATTTGAAAATCAAAGCTGAAATTATATAATACACTCAACAAAAACAAAGGAGTTGTTTATAATGAAAAGTTTAAGCCCTAAGGTTACCATTATTGGAATTGGAAGTATATTTTTTGGTCGACAGGCAATATGGCAGATGATAAAATCCCCTTATCTCAACGGTGGTACACTTGGAATTGTGGATACCAATCCCACAGTGTGTGACAAGTTTACACGCCTTGCAAAGGAGGTTGCCGCTCATGAAGGTGTAAGCTTGAAAATAGAATCCTCCACCAATCGCAGAGAAGTTCTCAAAGATTCGGATTATGTAATTTTGAGCTTTGCTAACGACACCATCAGATACCGCGAACTAGATTGTGCAGTCAGTCTTAAATATGGCATAAGAATGTGCTCGGGTGATACAGTAGGCCCGGGCGGTATATTCAGAACCTTAAGGGAATTTCCTGTAATTATGCAGTGCATTGATGACATAAGAGAGCTTTGCCCTGATGCATGGGTTATCAACTATATTAATCCTACAGCAGCTCACGGTATTGGCCTTATGCGCTATGCTCCCGACATTAAGAGCTTTGCTCTGTGTGATGGTCAGCATATGCCTATGTATAAGAAAAAACATGCTGTTATGGCAGGCATAATCAAAGATGAATCTGAATTCACTCCCGAAATCGACAGAGATTTTGTTATGGAAACAGCGGGCGTAAATCACTTTACCTGGATGATAAAAGCAGAGTATAAGGGCGAAAATGTAATGCCCAAAATAGCTGAATTTAAAAGGACGGACATTATTCCGGGCAGTGACGGTGAAAAAGATGCCAAAGCATTGAATAATCACCTTATAGGTTATGAGTTGTACAAGGTGTTCGGTTGCTTCCCCACAACCATCGGTCACACCAAGGAGTACGTTCCTTTCTGGCAGGGCAGAGGTATTCTCCCTTCAAATATTCCCGAACTTGCAATATGGTATGCAGATGCCAGACGTGAACGTACTGTTAAGGTTATGGAGGATGTTGACAATTTCTTGAATGGTACAACTCCGATAGGTGAATATATGACAACCTATGGCAGAGACCATGCTACAGATATAGTTGAAGCAATGGTAAGTGGCGAAACAAAGGAATATTACATAAACACAGCTAACCACGGTGCAGTTCCCAATATGAACGATGATGCATTTCTTGAGCTAAAATGCTTTGTAAACACCAAAGGCATATTCCCTCAAAAAATAAGCGAAATGCCAAGAGGTGTGCGTGGACTTTCAGAAGCACTTCTTGATTCGCACGAGCTTGCAGTCAAAGCTGCGGTTGAATGTGACAGGGACATTCTCCTGAGAGCACTGCTTACAGATCCGCTTATTAACTCTATAGAAGATGCACAGGCGATAATGAATGAATTGTTAGAAGCTGAAAAAGATGCTCTTCCCAAAAAATGGTTTAAATAATTAAATACTTTGCTCAAGGACATGCTGATTTTGAGGTGTGCCCTTGAGTTTGGTTAGCCGTCGGGGAATCGAACTAAGTACGGTTTTTGCAGTAAATTCCACGCAATACTGCGTCAAAATGCTCGATAATACGTCAGTATTATCTGCGCTTTTTCCTTGTCTTGCTGTGAATTTATTGCAAAAACTTCTCCGAACTATCCATATGTGAAAAAGTGTGGATTTTTGGTGCGGAAAGCGAAGGTGGGCTGACGCCCTGCGAGCTTGACAATCCAAAAAGACATGATTTTTCACATATGCAGAGCGTGCTCAGTTCGAATCTCCGACGGCTAACCTGAACGGAGTTATCCGAACTTAAGCTTTAATTGCAAGATAAATTATTGTTTAGTTGTATTAAGTGCGGGAATACCTTTGTCCGCTTGGGCTTCGGAATGGCTCGGCAAGCCTCGCACATTCCTGCAGAGTCGCTACCAAAGGTACGCCCCGCACTTCTTAAGCTAGTGCGAAAGGCTCCCTTGTGCGCCCTGAGCGTAGCGAAGAAGTACCCTTGGGGTATAAAGGGAGCTGTCAGCGAAGCTGACTGAGGGATTGTAGATAAACAATAAATTATAATAGTTCGGATAACTCCCCGACGGCTATAGGAGCATTGCTTTGGATTTGTATGATAATTTAAATAAAGGATTGATAGCTTTGAATATAAAAACTGATTTGAAATTATTAAGAGACGATAAAACAGTGCTGTCAAACCCTCACAAAGGTTGGTATTGGCACTATGTGGATAATGGACTCAAAAATCCAAAATACCGCGACAGAGTGCAAAAAGGCAATTATTATCACGACTTCCCCGGACTCAATCATCTCTATCTTCGGTTTGACTGGTCCGACATTGAAAAAGAGCAGGGCGTTTTTGACTGGTCTGAGCTTGATGCCATAATGGACGAATGGGGAAAGGAAGGATATCGCTTTGCATTAAGAGCATGCTGCAGCGAAACCACTGATTTTATGCCGTTTGCCACTCCCGAATGGCTATACAAAAAGGGATGCAGTGGTGCATTCTTCCCGCCTTATCCCGATAAGGACCCCGTCTGGTGGTCAAAAACACATTTTGATCCTCGCAGAAAAGA
>SVJL01000071.1 GCA_015068985.1 Oscillospiraceae bacterium | reverse complement strand
GCAAAAAATTTGATTTTTAAAACCGATAAGCAATGCCGCTCCGAAAAGCATATGATTGGCTGATTAGTGCTCAAATTAAAAGTTTCGCACAAACCTAAACGAACTGTGAATGAAAAACATCAAATTCTACCTTCACAGCATCCATCTTAATATACATATGTTACATTATAATATCAAAAATACAAATGTGTCAATAACACATTTTCAGATTCGGATTCCAAATAATATTTTTCGCATTTGACAAAAAAAGTTTTATATACTATAATAGCTGTATTAATAATTTGGGTGATTGATATGAAAAAAGTTTTACTGATCATAAACCCCCATTCAGGAAAATCAAAAAACAAGTCTATGCTTTATGATATTATAGACATTATTTCCGGTGAGGGTTGCCTAGTTACAACTCAGATTACTCACAAAATAGGCGACGCTTCTAAATTTGCCGGAGAGGCAGGTCTTAGCGGCGAATACGACATTATTATATGCTCCGGCGGCGACGGCACACTAAACGAAACAATTTCGGGAGTTGCATCATCGGGAGGCAAGGTGCCCATTGGCTACATACCAACCGGCAGCACCAACGATTTTGCTAAAAGTCTGGGGATTCCGTCTGATGCAAGAGAGGCATCTCTTCGTGCTGTAAACGGCAAGGAGCAGTATATTGACATTGGTCTTATAAACGGTGCTCACTTTAACTATGTTGCATCTTTCGGTGCATTTACGTCTGTTTCTTATTCTGCCCCTCAGTCTTTAAAAAATATGCTTGGTCATATGGCATATGTGCTTACGGGCATCAAAGACATGGCAAGAATCAAAGCAACACATTTAAAGATTGAATGCAACGGTGAGGTGTTTGAAGACGACTACATATTCGGTGCAGTTACAAACACAACATCCCTTGGGGGAATTGTTAAGATTGATGATGCGTTGGTTGAATTTAACGACGGATTGTTTGAGCTTTGTTTGGTTAGAAAACCGAAAAATCCCGTTGACATAACAAAAATTGCAAAGGGAGTGCTGAGTTCAGATTATTCTTCAGACTATTTTGTTTTTCGGAAGGGAAACAAAATGCATTTTGAACTGGACGAAAAGCTTACATGGTCACTTGACGGCGAAAAATATGACGGAGACAAAGTTCTTGATGTTGAAGTTATTGAAAGTGCAGTCAAACTAAAATTGTGATTAACGGTCAAATAGCATATTTTAAAAAAGAATTTTTCAACAATAAAAGCAACAGTTTCGGAAAACCGAAGGTCTGTTGCTTTTTGTTTTATGTCAGTTTATCAATAACATATTCATAGCCGCCTTTTTGATGAACCAAAACGCAGTCGGAGCAGTCTTTTATGCCATTTTTAGTATATTTAAAATTCCCTCCGCAGCTATCTCCCATAGAATAGAGCGGGCAAAAGCAAAAAAGACAATTGAAATATTCTTCATCGGCCTTTGGGTGGCAGGGAAAGTATTCACATTTTTCGTTTTTGAAATATTTGCAACTCATTTTTTATCATCCTTTGTCAACCTGCGATTATATGTGACTTAGTTAAAGCTCTTAATCCACGTTACCAAAGAATTGTGATACACATTCTCCATAACATCTCTTTTCATTTGCTCTGTAACAGGACCGTTGCGTTTCATTCTATCAAGTATGGCTTCCTGAAGCTCTTCCACGCTCATTTCTTCAAATGTTTTATTACGCCTTAAATCGACACTCTCTGCTCTTTCGGAAGCCACCGACTCCTTTTTGGGCTCAGACACCTCAACAGTTTGGTCTGAAGTGTCGGCTTTGATTGGTTCAATCTCAAAATTAATGCTGACGGGTTCAAATTCCTTTTCACCAGAGCAAACAGGCAACCAGATTTCACCGGAATTTGCTCCAACATTAACAGACACGCAGCCGTATTTTGCACGCACCCTTACCCCTGAGATTCCGCCAATATATTCATCAGCACTCTGAGCCGGAAGGTTCATCACAAAATCATTATCATCATTATTCACCGTCACAAGCACCATCTGACCATCAAAGCATCTTTCAAATGCATACTGACGGTTTGTTAAAAACAGTTCTTTGTAGTCTCCATATGACAATGCTTTGGTTTCAAAGCGTATTTCGCCCAATCGGGAAATAAGATTTGTAAAGGGGCTGCAAGCTGTGGCTTTGATATATTGCTCATAGGAAACAGCCGGTCTTAAGGAATCATCGGAGCCATATTGTTTTTTACCATCAATGCCAAATTCTGAACCATAGTATACAGACGGAATGCCGGGAAGTGTGTAGAGCAGAATATGAACCGGCACAAAATGACTTTTGACACTTAGCTTTGTATAAATTCTTTCAACATCGTGATTATCAACAAAGTTATATAATTTAAGGCCATCGGGGCGGTTGCCTCCCATTTCATACAAACGCTTCACTGTGTGGGCAATTTCAAAATAATTGTGGTCATTGTGGCCGGAATACAGCGCCTTGTGCAGATGATAGTTGGTCACCGAGTGCAGTGTGTCGCCGTTTACCCAACGAACATAATCACCGTGAATAACCTCACCCATAAGCCAGAAATCGGGTTTGACCTCATTTGCAACCTGCCTGAGCATCTGCATATAGCCAAATTCCAGCACGTCGGCTGCGTCCAGACGAATGCCGTCGATGTCGAACTCATTTACCCAGAAACGAACCACATCACAAATATAGTCTCTCACATCACTGCTGTGCTGATTCAGCTTTGCAAGGAGATTATATCCGCCCCAGTTATCATAAGAAAATCCGTCGTTATATTCATTGTTGCCGCAAAAATTAACATTGCAGTACCAGTCTTTGTAGATTGAAGCTTCTCTGTGCTGTCTGATGTCTTTAAAAGCAAAAAAGTCTCTGCCCGTATGATTGAATACACCGTCTAACACCACACGTATTCCCTGTTTATGACATTCTGCCACAAAGTCTGTCAAATCCTTGTTTGTGCCAAGGCGTGTGTCGAGCTTTTTGTAGTCTGTGGTTTCATAGCCGTGCCCGACCGATTCAAAAAGAGGTCCAATGTAGAGAGCATTAAAACCAAGCTTTTTGATTTGCGAAACAAAGGGAAGCAGGGTGTTTAATCTGTGCTCCGGTTCGCCATAGGTGTTCTGTTTTGGTGCACCTGTCATGCCCAATGGATATATGTGATAAAATATTGCTTCATCATACCAAGCCATATGCATTTCTCCGTATCAAATATTTTAATATGTTTCAATAATTAGCTGTGTATATATCCTATGCTTCCGAAAGTCTTTTATAATAAAAATTATCCATGGCTCCATGGGCAACTTCTTTCGGGCGTTCTATTTTTAAATATCCGCTTTTCTCATAAATATGAATTGCAGCCTGAAGGTTACTGTGTGTTTCGAGGTATGACGCCTTATAGCCTGCTTCCAACATTCTGTCCTCAATAAAACTTATAAGTTTATATCCGAGTCCAAATCCCTTTGCCGAGTCTGTCAAATATAGTTTTTGAAGTTCCGCACAATTCTGAAACGGCGGAAATTCAGCAAAACCAATCCCACCCACGACGTTATCATCAGAATTTGTAATCACATAATAACCTTGTTTGGGGCTGTTTGAATAATTTTCGTAGAGATTGTCCAATCCGGAATCAAAATATACCGTTCCGGGAATATCAAGATGATGCATTTCAAGGTTGTGTCTGATAATAGCGACAACAGCCGAATTATCTTCAGGATTCATTTTTCTGATTTTATATTCCATACTCTCACCTCAGACATTACTAAATGAAATTATTATATCACAAAAAAGCTTTTAACACAACACGAAAAACACATATACGATATTGATTTATTCATTTTTTTGTGATAGTATATATGAAATCTCGATAAATCACGGAGGCACATTATGGATATTTTTAATCTGACACTGCGTCAGACAACAATGATGTTTTTATTTATTCTTGTGGGCTATTTTCTAAGAAAGGCAAAGATATTGCCCGAAAGCTCCGACCTGACAATGTCGAGGCTCGAAACCTATGTTTTTGTGCCGTCTCTGACGCTTAGCAATATGCTCAACAACTGCACAGTCGAAACCTTTACACAAAATTCCGGTTTGGTTTTGTACAGTCTTATTACAATTCTTTTTGCAATTGGTCTGGCTTATCCCCTATCAAGACTATTTGTGCCAAAAACAAATGGTAATCCCGATTTGGAATACAGCCGAAACATATACAAATATGCAATGACATTCGGAAACTACGGCTTTATGGGCAATTTTATTGTGCTCGGTGTGTGGGGAGAAGTATTTTTCTTTAAATATTCACTGCTCACACTGGTTGTTGGTTTGTTTTGCTCAAGCTGGGGACTTTACATACTGATTCCAAAAGACAAAAACTCCGCCTCTATATGGAAAAACCTTGCAAAAGGCTTTTTGGCTCCGCCAATGATTGCCTTGGTGGTAGGCATAATGGCAGGTCTTTTGGGTGTAAGACCTTTTGTACCTGATTTTGTTATGACAGCACTTTCCAATGCGGCGTCGTGCATGGGACCGGTGGCGATGATATTGGCAGGATTTGTTATTGCCGGATATGATTTTAAATCTTTGCTCACAAACAAAAAGGTGTATGCTGCAACGGCTCTCAGGCTCATTGTGATTCCGTCTGTTATGATGACAATTATGAAGCTTTTGGGAATAAGCGACGAAATTATGACTTTGGTGCTTATTGCTTTTGCAACACCGCTCGGACTCAACACCATTGTTTATCCTTCTGCATATGGCGGAGAAACACGCACAGGCGCTTCGATGGCTATGATATCGCACACACTGTCGGTTATAACAATTCCTATTATGTATCTTTTGTTTATTGTGCTTTGGTGATTTTGGAAATTATAATAGCACAAAATGGGGCTGTCCCTCTAAAAATTCATAATGTATAAACATTCAAAAATGTAGGGGGCGATGCACCCCTACAAAATGAATTATTATGCATATTGTTTATTTAGAGAGACAGTCCCATTTTGCTATAAGAAATTTTAATCGTTTCTGATTTCTCTGAGTTTAAGATAAAACTCTTTTATGTCTTTAAACACAAAATCCGGCTTATCGTCGCTCTTTTCCAAATCTTCAAGAGTTGCTTCGCCGCTCAGCACAAACACCGTGCTGATACCTGCATTGAGACCTGCTTTAATGTCGGTGTAGAGTCGGTCACCAAAGATTATTGTTTCACCAAGGTCGAATCCGGCTTTTTTGGCAGCAAGATACACCATATCAGGTTCGGGCTTGCCAATAAATTTGGGCCGTCTGCCTGTGGCACGCCACAGCATTTCGCACACACAACCGCAATCGGGAACAAACCCATACCATGTGGGGCACACCCAGTCGGGATTGGTGGCAACGTAGTCAACTCCTCTGCCAAGAAGAATACAAGAATCTTCAAGCTTTTGGAAGCTAAGCTCTGTGTCGTTGCCCATGCACAGACAATCAATATCGTCTTCCAGACGGTCGGTAACAGAAAGCCCTGCATCAGAAAGCTGCTTTGCAAAGGATTTTGTGCCGGAAACATAGATTTTATTATAATTTTTGGGGTCGAGATATTCGATTGTGGCATTGACAGAGGTTAAAAAATCGTCGGAGGTTGCTGTTATGCCAAGCTTTGCAAGCTTTTCGATATATTTGTCGACCCCTTTTGAAGAATTGTTGGTTAAGAATATGTATTTTCCGCCAATTTTTTTGATGTAATCCAAAAAATCAAGAGTTCCGTCGAAAAGATGGTCATCAAGATATATGGTGCCATCCATATCGAGAAGAAAAAGTTTTTTATGCTTTAAGCTTTCCATATTGTACTCCTCGTTTATTTCATATTCCATAGCTTTTTGCATCCGGTAGAAACTGCCGACGCACCCGACACAAGCATGCTTTCTACTTCGCTTTCGGTTTCTATTATACCTCCGGCTATGACAGGAATGGCAATCTCGCTTTTTATCCGTCTCACAACCTTTGGCACAACACCCGGCATAATTTCTATCATATCAGGCTTAGATGATTTGACCGATTCGATTGTGGTTTCGAGAGATTGAGAATCAACAATAAAAAACCTCTGCACTGTGAACAATCTGAGTTCACGTGCAAGCTTTATTATGCTGACTCTGGTGCTTATGATTCCATCCACTCCAGCTTTTTTTGCAAAAAGGATGCCGCTTTTATCTTTGCCGATTCCGGTGGCAAGGTCGAGATGAATAAAGAGCTTTTTGTTTGACTCGTGGCACGCTTTAACCTTTTTTGATAACGAAAAAATATCGGGACTCAAATCAAAAATAATGCCGGCATCGGATGCAAGAGAGGTTAAAAAATCGTCATTGGTCCGAACTGCCGCTATGCATTTTTGAAAAATCTGAACTTCCGGCATATTTATCACCGCTTTATGAATTTGATGTGGCAACAAGTTTTGCGCCAAACACATCATCTATTATAACATCTCCGACAGATATAGGCAAGTGGGGATTGCAATTATTTATTATTTTCATACATTCTTCCATTTTGTCTTTTGCAATGGGGCGGTCGGTTTTAACCGAAATTATGGTACCGTCGGTGCAACGAACTGTTGAAGTGACGGTTCGCTGAGGATTGGTGAGTTCTGTTTCGCCATACACTGCACCTCTTGGGCAGGTATTGCCACTCACGCTCACCTTTCCGCTTTCGTCTTTTGTTACTTCAAGTGTGCAACCAAGAGGGCACACAATACACGTTAGAATTTTGTTCATATTCTCATTCCTTCCAATCACCTTAAATGGGCTATCAGCCAAGAGTAACAGTTATTTCTTTTACGTCTGATATCATACCAGCTTTAAGCTTTATGCTTTCCATTTCACCGGGGGCAAGTTTAAGTTTTTTCTTTGAAAGTATCTCCTTGCCATCTGCAAGAACTTTAACGCAAACATTTTTGAACACATCTGCCACACGGAAATACACAGTAACATCTTTGCCCTCAGTTATTCGCTGAGGCACGCAATAGCGAACGCCGCCTGTTGCTTTAACGGCTATGTCTGTTTTATTCGCCAAATCTGATGTCAGATATTCTGCTGCACTGATACCGGCAAGCTCTGCCTCCTCCGAAACAAAATCTACAAGGTCGTGAACATGAAGCACATTGCCGCAGGCAAATATTCCGGAAACTGAGGTTTCTCTGTTTTGATTAACAACTGCACCGCCGGTTATGGAGTCGAGCTGAATGCCTGCCGATTTGGAAAGTTCATTTTCGGGAATAAGACCAACCGACAAAAGAAGTGTGTCGCAAGGAATGTATTCCTTGGTTTCTTCAATTGGTTTTCTGTTTTGGTCAACTTTTGCAATTGTCACTCCCTCAAGCCGCTCTTTGCCGTGTATTTCAACCACGGTGTGGCTCAGGCGAAGAGGAATGTTAAAATCGTTGAGGCACTGTTCGATGTTTCTTGCAAGACCGCCGGAATATGGCATAAGCTCACACACTGCCTTTACGCTTGCGCCTTCAAGGGTCATTCGACGAGCCATAATGAGGCCTATGTCGCCCGAACCCAGAATAACAACATTTTTGCCGGGCATGTAGCCTTTTATGTTAACATATTTCTGAGCTGTGCCGGCACTATAGATACCCGCCGGGCGAGTGCCGGGAATGTTGAGGGCACCACGGGAACGCTCTCGACAACCCATTGCCAGAATTATTGCTTTTGCTTCAATAGTGAAAACACCGTCGGTTTCGTTGGTTGCTGTGATAACTTTGTTTTCCGATACATCCAAAACCATTGTGGAGAGCTTACACTCGATGCCGAGCTCTCTAACTCTTTTTTCATATTTCCAAGCATATTCGGGACCGGTGAGTTCTTCGCCGAAGCGGTGAAGGCCAAAGCCATTGTGAATACACTGGGTGAGAATGCCGCCGAGCTTTTCGTCACGCTCCAGAATAAGAATATCTCTTATACCCTGCTCATATGCAGCTATTGCGGCACTCATACCGGCCGGACCGCCGCCAATTATAACCAAATCTTTCATTATTGTGCCGCCTCCTTTGTTTTTCCTGTGTTAATATACGAACCCTTGCCACATTTTGTAACATCAGTGTAGTCAATATTCATTTCACGTGCTATAAGCTCAACAATTGCGGGGCCGCAAAATCCGCCCTGACATCTTCCCATCTGAGCACGGGTGCGGCGTTTTACGCCATCAAGGTCGCGAGCCTTGGGATTAGTGCGGATTGCACTGAGAATTTCGCCCTCTGTCACACCCTCACAGCGGCACACAATTTTTCCGTATGAGGGATCTTTTTTTATGTATTCATTTTTTTCTTCAATGCTTGCTTCTCTGAATGCGTGCATTGCCTGACGAATGGGATTATAATCTTTTTTGGCAACAAGCTCTAAGCCTGAATCTTCAATCATCTTGGAAACATACTCTGCAATTGCAGGCGATGCCGACAAACCGGGAGATTCAATTCCGGCAACATTAATAAAACCATCTTTTGGTGAAGTGATGATAAAGTCGCCTGTGCTGCCAACCGCTCTAAGGCCGCAAAAGGAAGTTATGGCTTTGCCGCCCGGAAGAAATTTAAGGTTTTCGGAAGCTTCTTTGATAATTTTGTCAAATCCGGCTTGCGTGGTAGATTTATCGCCTTTATCTTCCATATCAACAGATGTGGGGCCAAGGAGCAGATTGCCATCGACTGTTGGAGAAACCAAAATACCCTTTCCAAGCTTAGAGGGAGTGCGAAAAACTGTTGCAGAGCACAGATTTCCACATTCTTTATCAAGAAGCATATATTCACCACGACGTGGATGAACGCTGAACGAATCATCGCCAATCATTGATGCAACAGAATCAGAGAAAATGCCTGCAGCGTTTATGACATAACGGGCTTCAACCTCTTTGTCGGCTGATTTAACGATAAAACCACCATTGATTTTTTCGATTGAGGTTACTTCAAAATCGAGCATAAGCTCTGTGCCGTTGTCCATTGCGTTGCCGATAGCGGCAACTGTGAGCTCATAGGGGCACACAATAGCACCCGTGGGTGCATAAAGAGCACAAACAATGTTTTCGGAAAGGTTGGGTTCAATTTTGGAAAGCTCTTCTGCCTCTACAATGCGAAGGTCTTTGACACCGTTTTTGATGCCTCTTTCCAAAAGTTCCTCAAGGTTTTTGCGGTCTTCGTCATTAAAACCAACAACCAGCGAACCGTTTCTTTTGTATTTGACACCAAGCTCTTTTGTTACCTGAGGCATAAGCTCGCTGCCTCTGACATTGAGCCTTGCTTTGAGGCTTCCTTCTTTTGCATCGAATCCGGCGTGAACAATTGCTGAGTTTGCCTTTGTGGCACCCATTGCAACGTCACTTTCTTTTTCGATAATGCAAACTTTCAGCTCATATGCACTGAGCTTTCTTGCAATCATTGCACCGGTAACTCCGGCACCGATAATCAACACGTCATACATATTCTTCGCTCCTTATTAAAATCAGACAAAACAAAAAGACGCACCAAAATAAACCCTTAGGTCTATTTTGATACGTCTCCAAATCTCTGTATCTTGGTTATTTTAGCACAAATCCATATAAATGTCAATAGATGTCGGGTGAGAAAAAATCCTTCTATTCCTTAAAACTTTTATCCTGTCATTTTTCGTCATATCAGTTCATATACATTACCAAGTAATGTTTTGAGGTGACTAACTATTAAAAGTCAAGAGTTTTTAGAAAAGTTTTTGAAAAAATTTTTAAGAAACTAAAAAAGTGTATGGCAAACAAGCCCTGTATCGCAAGGACTTTAAAAAAGTTGGTTTAATGAC
>SVJL01000070.1 GCA_015068985.1 Oscillospiraceae bacterium | reverse complement strand
TCGAGATAAGATATCCCATACCGAAAGGTAGTAAGGTCCCACGTAGACTATGTGGTTGATAGGTCACAGGTGTAAGTGCAGTAATGTATTAAGCTGAGTGATACTAATAGACCGAGGGCTTGACCAAAGAAAGAATGGAAAAGAGAGTTTAGGCGAAGCATTAGTAGGAAAGATTAGAAGGAACTGATATTGTATTGAGTTACTCGGTGGCGATGACGCAGAGGACACACCCGTACCCATACCGAACACGGAAGTTAAGCTCTGTAGTGCCGATGATACTTGGCTGGTGACGGCCCGGGAAAGTAGGAAGCTGCCGGGGTAGAAAAAAGGACTATGCGATTTTTTGCATAGTCCTTTTTCAATTAGCCTGACAGCGTTGGAGAGTCGAGCTATTATAAATTAAATTTGAATTTGAATAATGCTCCGACGGCTAACAAAAACAACAAATGACTATGTTTTGTGAATTGACCCTAGGTTTGGTTTGTGGTATAATGATTTCATCAAAAAACTAAAAGGGGAACACAAATGAAAAAAGAAGCAATTTTACAAATGATAAAATTCACACTTTTTTCTGCATCTGCAGGGATAATACAGGTTGCATCGTTTGCACTGTTTAACGAACTGCTCTCTTGGAACTATTGGCTTTCATATCTTGTGTCGTTGGTGCTTTCTATAATCTGGAATTTCACCTTTAATCGTCGCTACACCTTCAAGTCGGCGGCAAATGTGCCGGTTGCAATGGCGAAGCTTTTTGGCTTTTATGCAGTATTCACGCCTCTTTCAACATGGCTTGGTCATGTGGCAGAAGGAGCAGGAATTAATGACTACATAATTCTGGCAGTTACATTACTTTCTAATTTTGTGTTGGAATTTTTGTTCAGTAAGTTTGTGATATACAAAAATCAGGAAAACACCAGAGTATAAAGAAAATTTTAACAAATATCAAGGAGAAACCTATGAAAAGCTCAAAAAATCTTGTACTTGCTGCTATGTTTATGGCAATAGGCATTATGTTGCCTTTTTTGACCGGACAGCTAAAGCAGCTTGGCAATATGCTTTTGCCAATGCACCTTCCCGTTCTTTTGTGCAGCTTTATATGCGGTTGGAAATTCGGATTTGTGATTGGTGCTGTGCTCCCTGTTCTCAGGTCGGCAATGTTTGGTATGCCGGTAATGTATCCGTCGGCAGTTTCTATGGCTTTTGAACTTGCAACATACGGATTTGTGGCAGGGTTTGTGAGTTGCCGTCTGAGAGGACAAACGTGGAAGAATTTGTATGTGTCACTTATTTTGGCTCTCATTATTGGGCGTGCTGTGTGGGGCATAGTGCAAACGCTGATGCTTGGCACCCAAGGTTTTGGATTTGGGGCATTTTTTGCCGGAGCAGTTGTTAATGCAGTGCCGGGCATTCTTATTCAGCTTTTGCTTGTGCCGGCAATTGTTATGGCACTCAAAAAGAATAGACTTTATTAAAATCAGCAAAAGAGGAGCATTTGTTATGAAAGAAATACACTTTCCTTATGGTAAAACCAGATTGAGCCACAGCTTTAGCGAAGACGAGCTCGCCGGCGTTCTTTGTTCGTCTATAGAGAGCTACATGGCAGAAGCAAGCGGTGTCCAACTGGTTAAAAATGCACTTGAAGCACCTGTTGGCTCAGAAAGACTTTGTGAGCTTGCCAAAAACAAAGAAAAAATTGTTATCATAGCAAGCGACCACACACGCCCCGTGCCAAGCAAGGTTATTATGCCTGCAATGCTTGCCGAAATCCGAAAGGGAAACCCTGATGCCCACATTACAATTCTTATTGCAACCGGTTGTCACAGAGGCACAACAAAAGAAGAGCTCATCGGCAAGTTTGGCGAAGATATTGTTAAAAATGAAAATATATATATTCACGATTGCGACGAAAAAGACAAGCTTGCAACCATTGGCACCTTGCCATCGGGAGGCAATTGCGAAATCAACACAATAGCACTGGATGCCGATCTTCTGATATCAGAAGGTTTTATTGAGCCTCATTTTTTTGCCGGGTTTTCAGGCGGAAGAAAAAGCGTGTTGCCCGGAATTGCCGGAAGGTCAACGGTGCTTGCCAACCATTGCTCGGAGTTTATTAACCACCCCAATGCACGCACGGGAATTTTGGATGACAATCCAATCCACGAGGATATGCTCTGGGCTGCAAAAACTGCAAAGCTGAAGTTTATTGTCAACGTTGTTTTAAACAGCGAAAAAGAGGTTATTTATGCAGTGGCAGGTGACCCCGAAAGGGCTCACAAAAAAGGAACTGAGTTTTTGTCGTCTCTTTGCGGAGTTGATGCAATTGATGCCGACATTGTTATTTCCACCAATGGCGGCTACCCCCTTGATCAGAACATATATCAGGCAGTAAAAGGAATGACTGCCGCCGAGGCAACTGTCAAAAAGGACGGGGTTATCATTATGCTCGCATCTTCTGCCGATGGCACAGGCGGTGAACATTTTTATCACCAGCTTGCCGACGAGGAAGATATTAGCAAAACTATGAGCACGTTTCTTGCCCGCAAAAGAGGCGAAACCCTGCCCGATCAGTGGCAATCACAGATTCTGGTCAGAATTCTGATGCACGCAAGAGTTATTTATGTGTCGGAAATGGATGACCAAATTGTTGAAAAAATGCATATGGTGCCTGCCCATTCAATAGAAGAGGCTCTTTTGATTGCAAAGGAGCTTGTAAAAACAGATTGTCCAAAAATTGTTGCAATTCCCGATGGAGTGGCAGTTATGGTGAAAAGATAGCATTATCAGAACGAGAAAATAAATGTATATTTTTCTTCGTTAGGGCTTCGGAATGGCTTGCTCCGCTACGCACATTCCTGCAGAGTCACTCCGAAAAACACACATTTATTTTCTCGCACAAGTTTAGCCAATCAATTGCTTTTTTAGCTTCCGGTGCTTATCTTGCCTTTGGCATTTTAAAAATCTGCATTTTTTGCCGAACAAAAATGACTCCGGCACTCAGACGGCTAAGCAAAAATATAATGCATAGAATAGGAGTTACACAATGATACATACAATAAGACCGGTGCTCAATGCACCAAATAATGAACAAAACGATACCTTGATTTTTGCTTCTCAGGAGCTTCAGAAATATTTATCTGGGGTTTCGGAAGATGATTTTTCGATTATCCCGACAAAGAGCTATGACAAAAGCGATAAAGATTCTTTGTATCTCGGTGTTCGTCTTTCAGATGATATCCCAATGGTTGAAAGCGCCGACTCCGATGACGCAATCTTTATTGACTCAAAAGAGCTTGGCGGCGTAATTACCGGTTCAAATGCGCGCTCTGTTTTAATTGGTGTATATCGCTATCTCAAAGAGCTTGGCTTTAAGTTTTTGCGTCCCGGAAAAGACGGCGAATATTTTCCGGAGTTGCTAAAGCTTGGTGCAGTTAAGGTGTGCGAAAAAGCATCCTACCGTCATCGTGCAATATGTATTGAAGGTTCGGTTTTTCAGAAGAACCTGACCGACGTTATCGACTGGCTGCCAAAGGCGGCAATGAACGGTTATTTTGTGCAGTTTCAGCTTCCGAGGGTGTTTTTTGACCGTTGGTATGCCGAAGATACTCCCTACCGCCAAAAGATTGAGCTCTCCGACGATGACATCCGTGGGATGGTTGCCCTTGGCGAGGCAGAAATGAAAAAAAGAAGTCTTATGTATCACGGAGTTGGTCATGGCTGGACAACACAAGCCTTTGGCATTGACGGTTCATCCTGGTCTGTTCACGAAGAACCTGAAGAAAAGTATCGTGATGTGCTGGCAGAGGTAAATGGCGAGCGTAAGCTTTGGCAGGGCATTCCTCTCAACACAAATTTGTGTTATTCCAATCCCAAAGCACGAAGTCGGGTAACCGATAATATTGTTGAATATTTAAAAATCCATCCGGAAGTGTCGTATCTTCATTTCTGGCTTGGCGATGGATTTAACAACAACTGCGAGTGCGACAATTGCCGAAAAAAGAGAACCTCCGATTATTATGTTCAGATGCTCAACGAGCTGGACAAAAAACTTTCTGATGCCAATCTGAACACAAAAATAGTGTTTCTCATATATGTTGACCTTTTGTGGAAGCCTCTGACGGAGCGCCTTATAAACAAAGAACGTTTTGTTCTGATGTTCGCCCCTATATCTCGCTCATATTCGACATCGTTTAATCCAAGATCCAATGCTTCAATGCGTCCGTATGAGCTCAACAAGCTTGTGTTCCCCACCAATGTTGACGAAAATCTGGCATACCTCAAAGACTGGAAAAAAGACTTTGACTGCGACAGCTTTGATTTTGACTATCACTTTATGTGGGATCACTACTACGACTTTGCTCAATATGAACACGCAAAGGTGTTGTGGGGCGACATAAAAAATCTTTATGAAATCGGACTGAACGGGCTTGTGAGCTGTCAGATTCAAAGAGCATTTTTGCCAAGCTGCCTGAGTATGAATGTTATGGCCGACACTCTCTGGAACAAGGAAGCAGACTTTGACTCAATAGCCGATGGTGTGCTTATGACAGAATTTGGTCCGGAGTATAAAAAAGTTAAAGCATATCTTTCATCATTGTCGGCTTTTTGCTGTGCCAAGGCTCTCAGAGGCGAGGAAGAAGTGGCATCGGCAAAAACGGTTGAAGACTTGGGCAGGGCAGTGGATATTGTTGACAGATTTTTGCCTGAAATTGAATACGGTCTATCCTCGCTGGCAGACAAACAACAGCGCAGTGCATGGGAAAAACTGAAATTCCATGCAATGCTCTACAAAAAAATGCTTGAATTTTATGAAGAGGTTGCAAGGGACGGCGAGATTGGCAAATACAGCCATATAATAGATATGGCACTTGCAAACGAAATGCGATTCAAAGATGAATTTGATGCAATGTATTTTATCGAAACTTTTGAAAATCACATTGTTAAAAACCTTAAAAATCGCGGAGCTTATAATTTCTAAAAACAGTAATTTTTATTTTCGAGGGTGACTATAATGAAAGTAACAGTAGCTATAGACTCTTTTAAAGGCAGTCTTTCCACTTTTCAGGCGGCAGAGGCCATAAAAGAGGGGATAACTGAGGTGTATAAAGATGCTCTGGTCAATATATGCCCCATTGCCGATGGTGGCGAGGGCACTGTTGATGCAATTGTTGCGGCTGCAGGCGGCAAAATGGTGTATGCAGATGTGATGAATCCTCTTGGCAAAATGATTTGTGCCGGCTACGGAATTGTGCCAAAAACAAACACCGCCATAATCGAAATGTCGGCAGCGGCAGGAATCACTCTGATTGATGATGCCGAAAGAAACCCCCTGAACACCACCACTTTTGGCGTTGGCGAACTGATTCTTGATGCTGTCTCTAAGGGTTGCCGAAAGTTTGTTGTTGGAATCGGCGGCAGTGCAACCAACGACGGTGGCGTTGGCATGCTTCAGGCTCTGGGCTTTGAATTTTATGATTGCAACGGAAAGTCGGTTGCTCTTGGTGCAAAAGGGCTTAAAGACATTTCGGAAATAAACATAAAAAATGCCCTGCCTGAGCTTAAAGATTGCACTTTTCTCGTTGCCTGTGATGTTAAAAACGTTCTGTGCGGCAAAGATGGGTGCAGTGCGGTGTATGGCCCTCAAAAGGGTGCAACAGAGCAGATGATAAAAGATATGGATGAGTGGCTTTGCAGTTATGCTGAGCTCAGCAAGGGAGTTGTTCCCCAATCTGATGCCAATGCCCCCGGAACAGGAGCGGCAGGAGGAATGGGGTTTGCACTGATGTCATATCTTAACGCCGAGCTCAAGTCGGGCATTGAACTTGTGATTGAAGAAACAGGTCTTGAGGAACTTGTGAAAAATTCGGATATTGTGGTAACCGGCGAGGGGCGACTCGACGGTCAGTCCTATATGGGCAAGGCACCGGTGGGTGTTGCAAGGCTTGCAAAAAAATACGGCAAACCTGTTATAGCCTTTTCGGGCTGTGTGACCGATGACGCCACAGAGTGCAACAAGCACGGCATAGATGCGTTTTTCCCAATTGTAAGAACTCCGTGCACCTTAGAAGAGGCAATGAACACAGAAAACGCACGCAAAAATCTTAAAGACACCGCTGTTCAGGTGTTTAATCTCATCAAAGGAGTTTCTAATGTTTAACGACTTAACAAAACAAGACATACAAAAAATGCAGGAAGAAATTGAGTATCGCAAGGTAACTCTTCGCTATGAGCTTCTCGAAGAGGTCAAGCGAACAAGAGCCTTTGGCGACCTGAGCGAAAACTTTGAATATAAAGAAGCAAAGCGTAAAAAGAACCAGAACGAAAGCCGCATACGCTATCTGACCAATATGATAAAAACGGCAAAGGTTATAGACACCGATTCATCACCCGACACAGTTGGACTCTATGACCTTGTAGATTGCTATATGACCGATATTGAAGAGACTATGCAGCTTCGCATTGTGACCACGGTTCGCAACGATGCCGGCAACGGGCTAATCAGCAACGAGTCGCCCATAGGCAGAAAGCTTTTGGGTGCAAAGCTTGGCGACGTTGTTGAAATCGACTCCCCCGACGGCAAATATGAAATTGAAATCAGAGCCATAAAAAAGGCTGATTCTGATGATATTGATGCACCGATTAACAAATATTGATTTTTGTCTTGTAAAAAACGGCAAATAATGATATAATGATAACATCTATAACTTTGTGCTCATTTGCACAAATAAGAGAGGAACGAATAGACAATGGAAAAAGAAAAATTCTATATAACCACGGCAATAGCCTACACATCAAGAAAGCCTCATATAGGCAACACATATGAAATTGTGCTTACAGATGCTATTGCCCGCTACAACCGCCTCATAGGAAAAGATGTGTTTTTCCTCACAGGCACCGACGAACACGGTCAGAAAATTGAGCAGATTGCCAATGAATGCGGCATCACACCCAAGGCATATGTTGACGGTGTTGCCGGCGAAATCAGAGAAATCTGGGATTTGATGAACACCAGCTACGACAAGTTTATCAGAACAACCGACGATTATCACGAAGCGACAGTTCAGAAAATTTTCAAAAAGCTCTACGACAAGGGCGACATATATAAGGGTGAATACAGCGGTCTTTACTGCGTGCCCTGCGAAAGCTTTTTCACTGAAACACAGGTTGTAGACGGATGCTGCCCCGATTGCGGCCGTCCGGTAACCGAAACAAAGGAAGAGGCGTATTTCTTCCGTATGAGCAAATATCAGGATGCTCTTATGAAACACATTGAAGAAAACCCCGAGTTTATTCAGCCCGAATCAAGACGCAAAGAAATGGTTAACAATTTCTTAAAACCGGGACTTCAGGATTTGTGCGTTTCCAGAACTTCGTTCAAATGGGGCGTGCCCGTAACCTTTGATGACAATCACGTTATCTACGTGTGGATTGATGCATTATCCAACTATATAACCGCTCTTGGCTACAACACCGACGACAACTCCGACCTTTACCGCAAATACTGGCCGGCAGATGTTCACGTTATCGGCAAAGATATTCTTCGTTTCCACACAATCTACTGGCCCATTATGCTCATGGCTCTGGGTGAACCGTTACCAAAACAGATTTTTGGTCATCCGTGGCTCCTTTCGGGCAATGACAAAATGAGCAAATCCAAGGGTAATGTTATGTATGCTGACGACCTTGTTAAGCATTTTGGTGTTGATGCAATAAGATATTATGTTCTTCGTGAAATGCCCTTTGCCGCCGACGGCACAATCACATTAGAGACCATCATTTCGCGCTATAATGCCGACCTTGCCAACACTCTCGGAAACCTTGTTAACCGTACGGTTGCAATGGTCAACAAATATTTTGGCAAAGACCTCAAAAACCCCTGTGTGGCAGAAGAGGTTGATTCGGAGCTTATTGCACTTTGCAATCAGACAGTTGCCGATGTTGATGCCAGAATGAAAGAACTCAAGGTTGCCGATTCGCTGGAGCTTATTATGAACCTTGCCCGTCGTTGCAACAAATATATTGACGAAACAATGCCCTGGGCTCTTGCAAAAGATGAAGCCAAAGCCGACCGTCTCAAAACAGTGCTGTGCAATCTTTTGGAGGGCATACGCTTTATTGCTGTGTTGCTTTCGCCCTTTATGCCCGAAACCTGCGAAAAAATCTTTGCCCAAATAAATTCTGACCAAACAAGCTATGATACACTCGAGAGCTTCAATGCTGACAAAGAAGTGTCGGTTGGTGAAGCAACTCCGCTCTTTGGCAGACTTGACGAAACCAAAAAGCTCGAAGAGGTCTCCAAAGATATGTTTGGCGAACCTGAAGAAGAGAAAAAGGCAGAAAAGAAAAAGAAAGAAGAAAAGAAAGCCGAACCCGAAACTCCGGCAGAAATCGGCATCGACGATTTTGCTAAGGTTGAAATGAAGGTTGGCGTTGTTCTGGAAAGCAAACCCGTTGAAGGTGCCGACAAGCTCCTTGTTTCTCAGATAAAAATAGGCGACGAAGTGCGTCAGATTGTGTCGGGTATTGCAAAATATTACAAACCCGAAGAACTTGTTGGCAAAAAGGTTGTTGTTGTAACAAACCTTAAGCCTGTTAAGCTCAGAGGAGTTCTTTCTCAGGGTATGATTCTTGCAGCACAAGACGGCGATAAGCTGTCGGTTCTTTCGCCTGATCGCCTCGACGCCATTTCCGACGGTTCCGCTATCAGCTGATGAAGGGAATAGTTTTTATGAAAAAATTAATTTCTTTTATACTGGTGCTCGTGTTTTCTCTTTGTGGCATATGCTCGTTTGCAGCAAATGTCACCTATAGTGTGGACAGTGCAGGCATCAGCATCTCACTTCCCGACGATATGTATGTGTTTACACGCAAAACAAGCCCCGACGATGAGCACATTGCGGCTCTTGGCCTGAGCTACGACGGTCTTATGTCGGCTTTTGATGCAAAGAGTATGTATCTTGAAGCGATGGACACAGAAAACTTCAATGAGATTGTTGTTATTTGCGAAGACACAACCGACACCAATTTTTATGAGCTTGGCTATGATGGTCTCTACAATGCAGTTATGGCAGAGGAAGAGGCAATCGAAAAAGGCGGCAGAAAAATTGAAAGTGCCGATTTGTATGAGAGTAATCACGTTGATTTTGCCAAAATTGTATCCTCAGGCTCCGGCTGTCAGGTTGAATACACAACGGTGTATAACCAAAAGAAGGTCAGAATAAAATTCCTTGATTTTGACGGTTCTTTCACCGACGATGAGGCAGAATTTTTTGAAAATATAATCGACACTGTTCAGTTCACAGAAAAACCCGTAAACTCTAAATCCGACAAAGAACCCGAAAGCAACTCAGAGATTGATGGCAAAAACAATGCAGTTCAAGCCACCGCCGATCCTGACTTGAGCTCAGACGCATCGGGTGCGTCTGCTCTGAATATGGACGAGCTATGGAAGATAATTGGCATAATTGCAGTTGCAATTGCAATTTGTACCATTCCGGCACTTCTTTTCCGTTTTGTCTTTTCAGGTGGGGGAATGAGCAGGGGCGGTGCGGCAGTTTTTGCCATTATCTATAGCCTTGTTATGGCGGCTCTGTTTTACTATGCACCCCAAAAAATTCCGCAGCTCGAAATTGGCACGTATGTTAGCATTATTCCTCTTATCTGGGGATTTGTGATATACAAAATTGTCAAAAGATAAGCAAAATAAAGGCAATGTTTTTCGCAATTGAAATAAACATTGCCTTTTTTAAAAATTTTTCAAAAAAAAGCTTGACACAAAAGAAAAAAAGTATTATAATAACTAAGTCGCTAAAACAGCGGCACAACAAATATGGGAGCTTAGCTCAGCTGGGAGAGCATCTGCCTTACAAGCAGAGGGTCATAGGTTCGAGCCCTATAGCTCCCATCATATATGGCCGAGTAGTTCAGC
>SVJL01000069.1 GCA_015068985.1 Oscillospiraceae bacterium | reverse complement strand
GAGGGCATCGGTGAATGGCAGACTGTCAAAAATTCCAAACCCAAGTCCTGTGGCTTCAACTGGAACAGAAAGCCTCTCTGGGGCTATGTTAACGAAGCCGATCCGTATGTTATGAGTATGCAGATTGACGCCGCCGCCGACCACGGAGTTAATGTGTTCATCTATGACTGGTATTGGTACGACAACAGACCTTTTCTGGAAAACTGCCTCAACGACGGCTTCCTCAAAGCTCCAAACCGCGACAGAATGAAGTTCTATCTGATGTGGGCAAATCACGATGCCAATTATTTGTGGGACATACGCAACAGCGATGAGCTCAGCGAAACAATCTGGAACGGAGCCGTTGATTTTGAACAGTTCAAAACAATCGGCAACCGCTGGATAAAAAAATATTTTTCTGAGCCAACCTACTACAAAATTGACGGAAAGCCCGTTGTCAGCATATATGATATGAACAATTTTGTCTCAGGACTCGGCGGCACGGAAAATGCAAAAAATGCAATGAAATGGCTCAATGATGAAGCTGTCAGCTGTGGATTATGCGGTGTACATTTTCAGTTTGTGCGGTGGAACGGCAAGCATCAGAACATCACCGGCGTCGATGGCAAAACCATTGAAACAACTCCCGAGCTTGTTGAAACAATGGGTTTTGATTCGCTGACTCACTATCAGTTTGTTCATTTCACCGACATCGACCGCGACTATTCCGATATCTTAACAGACGTCAAAAAAGAGTGGGATGATGTGAACAAATCCTACAAAATTCCATACTGTCCTCACGTGTCAATCGGCTGGGACAACAATCCGCGTTACAAAAAATTCCGTGAAGGCATTGTCAAAAACAACACTCCCGACAAATTTTATCAGGCACTTCTTGATGCCAAAAAATTTGCCGACAAAACCGGAGTGTCACTCATTACAATCAACAGCTGGAACGAATGGACAGAGACGAGTTATCTCGAGCCTGACAATGTGTATGGTTACGGCTATCTTGAAGCCATAAAAAAAGCCT
Source organism: Oscillospiraceae bacterium (assembly GCA_015068985.1). Taxonomy (GTDB): domain Bacteria; phylum Bacillota; class Clostridia; order UMGS1810; family UMGS1810; genus RGIG1828. The sequence goes on along the minus strand of SVJL01000069.1, from coordinate 8,942 downwards.
TTTTGGAATAAAAATTCTAATATACTATATTTTTCTTGACACGTTAAGCCTGACACGTTAAAATAATACATAACAAAACCCGATGAGGTGAATAACATTGAAAATACAGTTTTTAGGCACAGGTGCAGCCGACTGGCCCAAAGAAAAAGATTACAATATGCCCGAATTCCGCAGATTGTCATCGGCTCTTGTCGATGATTGTCTTCTGATCGACCCCGGTCCGGGTGTACCTAATGCCATAAAAGAATACGGTATTGACGCAAAAAGCATAAAATATATTCTTGTCACTCATTCTCATGGTGACCACTATAATCAATCCACTTTCGACTGGCTTGTATCTCTCGGTGCTGAGCGCATTGTGTGCAATGCCGGCGAAACTGTGAATTTTGGCACCTATACTGTTCGTGCCTACACCGCCAATCACGGCACCGCAAAAGACACTGTCCACTACCTGATATCGGATGACAGCAAAACGCTTTTCTATGGTCTCGATGGTGCGTGGCTTATGTATGAAGAGGTTCAGGCAATTAAGGAGTATCGCCCCGATTATGCAGTTCTCGATGCCACAATTGGCGGTATCGACGGTGACTATCGCATTTTTGAACACAACAACCTTGGTATGATAAGAGAAATGCAAAAAACTCTTTCTCCATATGTGGGCAGATTTTGCATAAGCCATATGGCAATGACTTTGCACACTGACCATAAAACCTTGGCAGCAAATATGGCAAAAACAAACATAGACACCGCCTTTGATGGAATGATAGTAGAGTTTTAATATTGTTTTTTATCATAAAGGGACTGAAAAAAAGTCTTTTTCGGAATGTCGACAAGCGCCATTCCCTACAATATCGGTATAATTTATTTTGAACAATACTGAATGTAGGGCTTGGCGGATTCCGACAAACCGTGTTTTTGACTTTTTTTCAGTCCCTTTAATGGTTAAATGCCGTTTTGCGAGAAACGGGCTTGCACACTATCTGGTTGACCGGTTGCAGAGGAAGTCGCTCACTGCAATTTGTGAATGAAGCATACTGAGGTTGTTGTGGATTGAAAAATAATTTTTAAAATTCAAAACACTTTTAGTTAAAATCATTGCAAGTTTTGTTAATATATGTTAAAATGAACTTGGTTGACCAATTTAAAATTAAATGGTCAAATGGCGGTGGATATTGAAATTGATGACATATCCATACCTGATGGAATTCAAATCCTCGGCAAAGAAGGAATTGAGTGTTATTACACTTTGAGTAATGGTGTTGTAACTAAAGTCGAAACGAAAGCTGACATATGTGTGGATATTTCTCAAATATATACCGCTGTCAGTGATAAATTCAACGGCTTTAATACCCTTTCTGTTACAACGGGTGATAACTGCACTTATCTTGACGGGAATGCAACACCGATAGGAGAGGTAATGAATATTAACGGCAGCACATATGTGAACAGCAGTCTTTTTACACGGGTTTTTGGTTGGGAATTGGGTTATGCCGCACACGATATGCTCAGTAATGCATATGAATATACGTTCTATACCGATGTGCCGTAATTACACTGTTCACATTATGAAAACCGCATTCGACGGGATGCCCCGATGATTTTTAAAATATTACTTATAGATTTGGAGACAGAATAATGGATTGGAAAAAATATTTTGACACCGAGAACGAAAAGCCTCTTGACCGCCTTGTTGAAGGCTATAGCAACACTGCAATTTTCAGAAGTATTGCATTCATTGGCGACAGCCTTTCTTCCGGCGAATTTGAAACCGTGGACGAAAACGGCCAAAAAGGTTATCACGACCTTTATGAATATTCATGGGGGCAGTATATTGCACGCAAAAATGGTCTCAAAGCCTACAATTTCTCCCGTGGAGGAATGACGGCAAAAGAGTATATGGAAAGCTTTGCCGAGGACAACGACATGTGGAATCCCGAAAAGAAATGTCAGGCATATGTTATTGCCCTTGGTGTTAATGATGTGTTAAACAGAGGAATGGAAATTGGCGGTGTTGGCGATATTGACCCCACCGATTATCACAACAACAAACCCACCTTCATTGGCTACTACGCTCAGATTATAAGCCGCTATAAAGAAATCAGCCCCGATGCTAAGTTCTTCTTTGTAACATTCCCATGCACCAACATTACAAATCATCAGGTGCCGTCAATTGAGGTTAGAGGAGCACTGTATGCTCTTGCCAATCATTTTGACAATTCATATGTGATAGATTTGTATGAATACGGGCCAAAGTATGATGATAAATTCAAAGAAAAATTCTATCTTCACACTCATATGAATCCCTCGGGCTACATTTTTACAGCAGCAATGATAGATTCATATATTGACTATATAATTCGCCACAATCCTGATGATTTCCGACAGGTAGGATTTATTGGCACTGACATTGATTATTGATTACCCAACATAGGTTGTCGCATTAAAGACACATCAAAAGGCTCCCGCATTTTTGCGAGAGCCTTTTATTAATGAAAAAAATCACTTTTTTATTCAAACATTTCTCTTATATTCTGAAGCGTTTCTCTTACAAGCAGATCTCCGCCTATATGTCCTACCTGGCCGGAGCCGATAAATGCACTGTAATGACCGTTTGCTTCGGCTTTTGCAGTTGGAAGATATCCCTCAGCGCCATTTGCAAGCTGCACAAGAAAGGTTTGTTCAGCAGAGCTTCTTGCCTTAATCTGGTTACCATAATCAAGAAAAAGCTCGAATGGGTTTGAAGCAATTGCTACTGTCCCCATACGTACAACGTGAATTTCTGTTGTAAGGGTGTCGAGCTGTTCCTGAAGTTCAAAACGCTTTAATATACCAAGGTGAATCTGGAGATTGGCCACATCATTATAGTCTATATTGCCTTTTGTTGCTAAATATGCCTTGATTGCTTCCTTTGCCTTATTTACCTCAGTAAGAGTAGCACGGCGAATAGGAAGTTTCATATTTACTATTCTGTGCTCAAAGTTAACACTGCTTTGAGCTTCGTCGAGGCCTTCTTCATACACATCTATGATTTCGTTTGCAATTCTCTTGCCGGCCTTTACCATACCTGCCAGGTCAAACATTGATGGGTCTGCCTTGCGTTTTGGGGGATTGTTTCTCTTGCAGTTGGGGTCATTCAGGTCGGATTCGGGCTCTACCCATCTTATGAGGTCAACAGGACACTGGTCGCCTGCTGCACTGCAAAGAGGAAGCATAAAGATATCTTCGCCAAAATATTTGCGCAGTCTTACTTTAACCTCACCCCAAAAATCAGGAGACACAAAAAGTCTGTGCTGCACACATTGAGCAGGACAAGCAAGGTTCACAACTATACCTGTAACCTTTTTGTCAGGGTCCAATGCAAACATAAGCTCTATCCCGCTGTCGTTTCCGCCTTCGAGCTCTGTAAATACTGCAGTGTTTGTATCGCCCCACATCTGGGCAGTTCCGTCGGTATATGCTGCGCGGCGGCACATACCGATTGCTGCTCTGCCAAATGCATTGGAGAATGAACCATTGGTGCGGTTTTGCCATGCATCTTTTATGAGCTTTGGAAGTTTTTCAATCAAAAGAGCGTGGTTTTCTTCAGTTGTAGCAACATCAGGGTTGGTGGATACATTTTCTTTTTCTATATATTTCTGATCGGGTCTTAAAAAACCATCAAGCATTGTGCGATAATTTGAAATAACGCCTTTAACCTGACATCTTTGGCCACCAAGCGGTCTGTAGGCTGTGTGGGTATGTATTGCAGAGATAATAATCTTTTCGGGGTCAATGCCTAAGGTGTTGTCTTTTAAAGCTTCTCTTACATCACACAAAAGCTTCCATGTTACACTAACCAAATCACAGGAAACCATTATCATTTGTTCGTTTCCGCTCTCTACTGCAAAAGCTGTTGCAGTAAGGGGTTTTTCTATGTACTGGGAAATACGTTCAGCAAACTGACCTGCAAGTGATACTTTTTTTGATGGAGTTATATCTGTTTCACTCCATCCGATTTTAAGAGTATTCATTGTTATTCCTCCAAGAATTTATTTTTTACAATATTAACATATCGTTTTTTCTTTTTCAATATTATTTCTTTCGAAAACATTTCGAAATATATTGCTTTTAGTTATCGAATGATTTATAATTGTTTAAGGTGATTTTTATGATGACTTTATCAAAGCTTGCAAAGCTGGCTCATGTATCTTTATCAACTGCTTCAAAGGCATTTTCAATGAGCAGCGAAGTTAATGAAGACACACGTGAAATGATATTTGATATAGCAAGAGAGAACGGATGCTTTAAAAAATTTTACAATGCAAAATATCCGAAGCTTGTTGTTGCTGTTATTTGTCCGGAATTTAAAAGCAGATATTATTCGTCACTTGTTTCCGGTATTCAGCAAAGCCTATCGCAAATGGGCTGTGAAATATGCGTGGCTTCTACCGATTTTTCTCCAAAAAAACATGAGGAGCTTTATGACTATTACAACAATTATTCAAATGTTGACGGGATAATTTTGGTTGACTGCGTAAACGATGATATGGCAGAGAATAATGTTCCTGTTGTTACAAAGGGCAAATCAAACGGTAAAATGGTGTCGGTTTCTTCAAATACTTCAGCAGGGATAAAACTTGCACTTGATTATTTTCTGTCTAAAAATATAAAAGATATAGGCTTTGTCGGAGAAAGCCACACACAGCCAAGACTTCAAATATTCAGAGAATATTTAATCGAAAATCATATAAAAGTAAATGAAGATTATATTGCTGTATCAAACGGAAGAATGGAAGTTGGCGGATATGAGGCTGCTGAGAGCATGATTAAAAGAAATGCTGTTCCTCGGGCGATTTTGTGTGCTTACGACTGCATGGCGATTGGGGTCATAAGGTGTTTATTGGACAGGGGCCTAAGAGTTCCTGAGGATGTTGCCGTAATTGGCATTAACAATAACAGGGAGTCGGAGTTTTTAAATCCGTCCTTATCTTCGGTTGATCTTTGCTCCGAAAAGATTGGCGAAGAAATGTCGAAGGCTATATTAAATAAGATTATGGGAGTAGAAACACCGAGTGAAATTATAATTGAGCCAAGGCTCATTTTAAGAAAATCAAGCGAAATATAAAAACGTCACACACTCTTCAATATAATAGCATGGTATTGACGGTCTGCCAAAGAGTTTGGAAAAATATAGCACATAATAACGAAGAACGGGAATGTAAAAAATCCATATGATTTTTTACATTCCCGTTGGTTACATACTGATTAAATCATCCATAACCGAGCCTATTGTTTTAAACATATTGTCCGAAAGCTTACGCATCTTCTTGTGTTGTTTGTCGTTAATCGGGTCAATCAGCATTCCTGCCACAGCACCTATAACCATACCTGCAGCTGCAGCTCCAATAAGACTTTTTGTGTTCATTTTAATCTTCCTTTCGCTTGTTACACGTCTCATTGTTTATTATACTTAAATCACAAAAAATCATACATCTGCTGAGATTTTTACCAAAATAATGTCATCACCGATTCCGGCAATACTTTCCCACGGGATTCTGATGCCGCCGGATTTTTGCGGCATAAAAAACTTGTTTTTTTCGGGAACTATTATTGCCGAAACCTCACCGTTTGTTGTGCAGATTTCAAAATCGGAAATATATCCCATTTTTTCGCTGTTGGTAACATTTATAACCTCTTTGTTTTTAAAATCAGAAGCTCTGAGCACAAAAATCGCCTCCGCTTAATATTATTCGCAGGAGGCGATTTTAATTCCTTAAAATTATTTATTAAAATATTTTTGCATAACCTTTCTTGCTGCCGGAGCCGCATATGTGCTTCCAAAGCCTGCATATTCAACAACAACACACACCGCAATTTCCGGATTGTCATAAGGCGCAAACCCAACAAACAATGCGTGGGTTTTGGCAGAATCCGCACCGCCCTTGGCTGTGACGTTGTTTTCGCTTGTGCCGGTTTTGCCGCACACTTCAATTCCGCTAATCTGTGCCGAGGTTCCTGTTCCGTTTTTCACAACATCAAGCATCATATCCTTTATTTTTGATGCAACCGATGCACTGATAATCTGCTTTCCCGGGTTGTTTGATGGGATTTTTCCGTCTGCTCCTACCTTCGACACCAGATACGGTCTTGGCATAAAACCGTTGTTGGCAATTGAAGATGCCATAAGTGCCATATGAAGGGGTGTCATTTCTGTTTGACCTTGACCGATTGAAGCTATTGCACGTTCAGCCTCGGTCATTTTTCCGGTCTGAAAAGTGCTGCTTTTTATTGGTAGGTCAAATCCAAGCTCTTTTTGAATGTTTTGATTCAGCAAAAACTTACTTGCAGTGTTTTGAAGCTGTGAGGTTTCGAGCTTTGCTCCAATATATGAAAAATAAACATTGCTCGACACTCTGAATCCGCTCTCTAAGCTTGTTTCACCATATGCTTTGCGGTTAACATTTTGGCACGAAAAGTCGTTTTCTGCTTTTCCGTCGGCCGATTTTATAACAAATCTGCCCGTTGTGTCGTTGTAGGTTTCGTTAATCAATCCGTTTTCTATGGCAGATACGGCTGTCACAATTTTATAGGTTGAACCGGGGGGATATGGCATCTGAATTGCCCTCGAAAAAAGTGCCGTGTTTTCAAGCTCGTCAAGCTTTAGCTTCCCGGGGTTTGGGTTAAAATCCGGCTTTGATACCATTGCCAGAATTTCGCCGGTTTTAGGGTTCATTGCCACAATTGCACCGTCGTGATTGCCAAGTGCATCCGAGGCAGTTTTCTGAAGCTCGTGGTCAATGGTCAGATAAATGTCTTTGCCTTTTTTTTCGCCGCTTTTAACCTCGTCTGCAATTTTGCTCAAGAGGCCGCTTTCAATAAGGTCGGCGTTATATTGGTTTTCGATGAGTGTTCTGCTGGAATAATCGTCGGTAACGTATCCGATAACGTGGGAATAGAGGTTGTCGAAAGGATACCGCCTTACGATTTTTTCTTCTGTCCAGTTTCTTTGCGAGCCATTAACGGTTTCCGATTTTTCTTCAGTAATTTTTTCGCTGTAGGCAAGCTCTGTGCCGTTGCGGTCAAAAACAGAACCCCTTATAACCTTTCGGTCAAGCTCGTAGTTTCTCGGGTTATACACCGACTGAGTATATTCCGGTGCATAAAATATTTCCAGATATGTAAGATAGCCTATGAGAGTTAAAAACATAACTCCGAAAACAACAAGAAGATATATTGCTCTTTTATTACTCATCCCGTCTCACCTCTTACCTGTATAGCTTTTCAACAAACTCTACCTTAACGTTAATTCCAAAAGAGCCGCTTATGGCATTTGTCAGATTTTCGCATTTTTGAGTTTCGCAAACAGCCTCTGCAACAATAACGTCTGTGTAGCTGCAATCGATTATTTCACACTCGCATTCACTGCACACGTATTTTACGCTGTCAAACAATGAATAGGGGATAGTGAATCTGTATTTGTTGTGAAGAGTCATTTTTTTGATTCCGGCAGCTTCCAGTGCATTTTTTGCCGCCAGAGTATATGCTCTCACAAGGCCTCCCGTGCCAAGAAGCACTCCGCCAAAATATCTTGTCACAACGCACACGCAATCGGTGATTTTTTGGGCATCAAGCATATCAAGAATGGGAAGTCCTGCAGTTTTGGCAGGCTCACCGTCGTCGCTGTAGCGTTTAATGCCTCCGGTTATATATGCGTATGCACTGTGTTTGGCGTCGTAGTATTCTCTTTTTATTTGCTTCACAAATTCAACAGCCTCCTCTTCCGAGTCGACGTGAACAATGTTCCCTATAAACCGTGAACGCTTTTCTGTTATTTCGGCTGTGCCCCTTTTTTCGGGCGAAAGATAAATACTGTCCATACCAAAACCTCTGATTATGTTTGTTCATTTAAAGTGCGGCGTAGAATAATCTGCGCCGCACAAAAATCTTAAATATTAATTTTTGGATTAAGATTATGCAATGTACTGATAGATTTCCTGTGGCAAATCTTCTTTATCTGCACTGATGCAAATTGTGAATTTAATGTTTCTGCTTGCAGAAATCGCTTCAAGATCATCAACAAATGCAGGGAGATTGTCCATATCATCGGGAACAATTTTAAATAAACTGTCAATAAACACAGATGTTATATCATAATTCTGGGAGAGAATACCATTGATAAAACTTTTAAAAACTCTGTAGTCTGCTGTGTCAAATTCAGATGTGTCAATAAGTCTGACAGAATGGTTCAAATCAAGCACGTGTCTGTCGCCGTTGCATATAAAAACTATATTTCCGTTCTCAACGTTAATTGCGTCGTGAACGTCGTTAATCAATTCTTTGGTTTTTCCGGAACCTTTTTTGCCGATAATTAATTTAATCATTGTGAATTCCTCCTCATAAATATGATATGATGGTTATATTATACAATAAGTTAAGGAGAATTTCAAGATGTTTTTGTTAAAATATTTATTTTTTTTGAAAAATTTTTATTTACGCAGGTTTAACACCCTTTGGAATGCTAACCCTTGCATTGCCAATCAGCAAATCTGCATAGCAAACCGAAATTTTTGATGTGTTAATGAGGCTCTCTCCGCAAATTTTTACCACAAATATGCTTTCATACGCATTTTCGATAATGCAATTGTTAATGGTAATTGTTCTTCTGCCTTTTTTCAGACTCAGGCTGATTTGGTCGCCAATATGACTTTTAATGGCTTTTCTGTAGTTTTCAATTGTGTGTTTTGGAATCACTGTTTTTTCTCCTTTCGGTTAGCCGAAGCGGAATAATCTGAACATAAGCTTTAATTACAAGATAAATTATTGTTTATAGAACTGCTTAGGTTAGAGCGAAAGGCTCCCCTGTGCAAGGGGAGCTGTCAGCGAAGCTGACTGAGGGGTTGTTTTTTAAAAAAATTATTTACAATCCCTCCACCAAGCAAAGCTTGGTCCCCCTCCCTTTACAC
>SVJL01000068.1 GCA_015068985.1 Oscillospiraceae bacterium | reverse complement strand
GAAGCTAATTATGGGCAAAGTAAAGCAGATTTCATATCGAAATTACATATTTCATTGAAAGAAACGGCAGAAACCGAATATTGGTTAAGGTTGTTAGTTAAATCGGAATTGTTGACAAACGAAGAGGGCGAGTCTTTACTTAACGACTGCCTTGAGATAAAAAGAGTTTTAATTTCTTCAATTAACACCGCAAAGAAAAACAATAATTGAATATCACCCAACCATTCCACCTCTTTTTCAAAAGCATCGACTTCGTCGGTGCTTTTTGGAATCTATACATAAATTGGTTGACAATTTTTTGCATTAGATATATAATAAGCCAGTAATTAAAACCACGAAAGGGCAAAACAAATGAAAAAGATTTCTCTCATATATATAATAGTTGCTTCTGTTTTGTGGGGCACTTCCGGAATATTCTATAATCTTCTTGAACCATACGGCTTCTCACCATTGCATATGACGGCAATGAGAGGCATTGTGTCGGCTTTTTTCTTTGCCATATATGCCGTTGTCTCTAACCGTAAGCTTTTTAAGGTTACAGCAAAGGAGCTGGCATTGTTTTTTTGCTGCGGGATGTGTGTGTTCGGGGCTGCTGCCTGCTACTATGGTGCCATAAAGTTCTCATCTGTTTCAACAGCAGTTATCTTAATGTACACCGCACCCATCTTTGTTATGACATATTCAGTTGCGTTTCTGGGCGAAAAGCTAACTTCCGCCAAGGCAGTGTCGATTGTGTGTATGCTTATAGGCTGTGCACTGGTTTCGGGTGTAATCGGCGGTATGAAATTCAGCTTTCTGGGCATTTTGCTTGGCCTTGGTGCCGGACTTACATACGGCGGCTACAACATCTTTGCTAAAATAGCCATGATGAAAAGGGCAAATTCATTGTCTACGAGCCTGTATAGCTTCATAATAATGGGAACGGCTACGGCTTTGGTTTGCAATTTGCCAAAAGCCGTTGTTATCACCGCTACCAATCCGGCAATTATAATTCCGCTCATAATCGGCATTGGAGTGTGCACCTGTGTTTTGCCGTATTTTCTCTACACCCTTGCCCTTAAAGATGTGCCTGCCGGCACAGCATCAGCCCTTGGCATAATTGAACCCATGGCGGCAACAATTTTTAGTGTCGCATTTTTTGGCGAAAAACTGGGTGTTGCATCAATTTGCGGCATAATCCTGATACTTGGTGCAGTGATGATTCTCAGCCGGGGTGAAAAAGCGTAAACAAAAAATCTCTACTATTATATATAATATATACAGCCGATATATCCAAAACATATATCGGCTGTATTGTTTATTTCAGGGCGGTTTTAACCAAATCAGCACCTTTTTGTCGTCTTAAATCGGCTGTTGTAACAAAAAGAAATATAACTGTAACATTTCAAAGTTGGTAAAAATGGCAAAAATCGGATAAACGGATGGATATACCTGACAAAACGGGTGATTTTTGCGTTGATTGTCAGAAATCGCCAAAAAAGCCTGATTGTCAAATAGTCTTGAAATTTAAAATAGGATTAGGTATAATTTGCGAGTAAGGTAAAACTACAAATCAATGAAAAGGAGTATGAATTATGTTAACAAAATTCAAAAAAAGTTTTACAATTGCATTAGCAGTAGTAATGTGCTTGTCAACTGTTTGTGCGTCCGCTGCTACATGGCGCATTAAAGACTATGACAATCTCAACGTGGCTGCTAATATGGTCAGAGTTGTTTATGAAGAAATCGACGACGCTGGCAGATTCACAGGCCGTATGGCTATGGCTAACCCCAACGTTGAGGACAGACAGAACTGGTATGGTATGGCTATCCTTGACACAACCGATCCTGCGTTCATAGCAAAATATCCTGCAGCTAAACCTTTTGCTAAAACTGAACTCAAAGATTACTGGTTTGATGCTTACTACACAACAGGTCTTGGTAATGCTGAATACGGTTCAGTATATGCTGATGGCAAATACATCGGCAGAGTTGAAGCTACCAACAGATACGGCAAATGGGGTCTCGTTAACTACAAAGACGTTGACTACACATGGGAAGTTGCTGCTCCCTTCGCTATCTACAGCATCGAAAAAGCTTGGTTGAACATTGGTGGCGTTCCCCAGTGGTTCGGCACAGAGGAGATGAACTACCCTGTAAAACTCACAGGCAGAAATGCTGATGTTAAAGTTCAGAAACCTCAGTATGGTTTTGGTGTATACAATGTTGTTAATGGCAAAGTTGTAGACCTTATGCCTGATGTAGTTGAATATGATAACGATGGTTATCTTGTTCAGTTTGATATTAACAAAGTTCTTGACACTTGTGCACACGGTGTTGGTCCTTTTGTTAACCCCGATGTAAATTCTGTAGTTGGTCTTTCAGCTACCGATCTTCTTCCCACAGTTAATGCTCCTGTAGCTCCCAAGATGCTCAATTCTTGGAAAGCTTACACCACTAACTATGGTGATCTTGGTGCTGGTAACTGGGATGTTATCGATAACATCGAAATTAAGATTCCCAGAACTTATGAATACACACTTGTTGGCCCTGCATTTGATGCTAACGGTGTTGCTACACCTTTTGCAAAAACTATCAGAGCTACAAAATATGCTGGTGACCTCTGTGACTTCGGATATCAGAACCTCATTGATGTTCAGAGAGACAGATTTACTAACGAACTTCAGTACTGTGAAATCACATGGACACCCGGTGGTTACGAAAATGCTAGCCCCCACCCCTTATATGCATACCTTACAATTGACGGCGTAGTAATGGACGGTAGTGCAATCGAAGTACCTTTTGGTGACAAACACACAGCAAAAGTTTACCTCCCCTGCATCGCTGCTTACACAGGCGCTGTAGCTAACGTATATTAATATTTGATTAAATAATGTTTAGCACAAAACCGGATGCGTCATCGCATCCGGTTTTGCAACTCAACATCTTGCGTAGTTTTACCAATTACCGCAGGCTGATAGATTTTGAAATGAAAATCTATTGGTAAAAAATCAAAAATCAAAAAAACAAGCTCAGGTTTTGTAAACCTGAGCTTGTTTTTTTGATTTTAACTTGATATTTTGATGTTCAATAAATTATTGTGTCTCTTTATCAATAGTTGGGATCAAAATTGAATAATGGAATTTGATTTTGACTTGATATTTTGATGTTTAATAAATTATTGGTTAGTGCAATGTTTGAATTATTGGATTTGTAGGGGCGATTCACGAATCGCCCGTATACATTCACAACCTTTGCGGGCGATTCGTGAATCGCCCCTACAACGCATTTATAATGTTCCATTTCACCTATAAACAATAATTTACAAATCAAACTCTAAGATAATCTTCCGCTTTGCCCTCGTCCATTGCAGCCATAACCATATAAAATCTCGGAATATGGAAAGGTCCTTTAAATATGTTACCCTTAAGTGTTGTTGATGGTGTATTGTCATAGTGAAGATAGCCATACCATTCACCGCATTCAGAGTCAACAAAATATTTTTCGCAGTAGTCAACAAAGGTTTTGTAAAGCTCATTATATTTTTCGTCGCCAAAAATTTCGTATGCTATGCGGAAAGCAATCATTGCTTCGCACTGAGGCCACCAGAGCTTCATATCCCATTCGAGCTGAACGGGAGGCTTGCCGGCAAAATCGGTGAATGCAATAATTCCGCCGTGAACCTTGTCGATGCCCATGGGAAGAGTGATATCAATTATTTTTTTGCCCATTTCAAGAGCTTCTTTGTTGCCCGAAAGAATGCCCTCGCTCATAACAAACCATGCAGCCTCTAAGCTGTGACCGGGGTTAACTATTCTGCCGTTTGGTGTGTCGAGGAATTTGCCGTCAAGGCTCACACTTTCAAAAAGAGCTTTTTCGGTAAGGAAGCCACCGTGCAAAATTTCGTTGAGGCAATCTTGCACAATTGGATTATATTTGTCCCATAGTCCATCAATACTTCTCATTTCCTGAGCGGTTGAGAGCATAATCATAACAGGCGACAGTGCCTTGCAGGGGTTGTTGGCAGGGTTGATTTTGGGCTGGTTTTTGATTTCACCCTTAAAGCATTTGAGAGCAATATCAAAATATTTTTCGCAAGTTTCAAGCACTTCTTTGTCGCCTGTTGCCTTATAGAGCTGAGCACATCCGATTGCTGCAAAGGTTTCGGAAAAATAATATCTTCTTTTTTGAAGCTCACGACCGTCGGCTGTTACAGTAAAATACATTCTGCCGTCGGTGTCTGTGCATTTGGGCAAAAAGCTGTAGATTGCTTTTGCAGCTTTTATGTATTCGGGATTTTTGTCTATCAGGTTATATGCTTTGCAAAAACTCCACAAAGCTCTTCCCTGAAACCAAACACTTTTGTCTGTTCCGTAAATGTTGCCCTCGCGGTCTGCACAGGTGTATATGCCACCGTTTTCATAGTCAACGCACTTGAGCCAGAAAGGCAGAATATTTGTTGTCAAGTCTTTTTTAAAGTTCATAGCAGTTTCTCCTCAATTTTTATTATAACAAGTCTATTATACACAAAAAGGAATCCTTTGACAATAGTCAAATTTCGCTTTTTCAATGGAATATCAGCACAATCGTATAATATTCAAAATTATTTGCTCCATCCCTCACCGTTTATTTCGTGAGCACGATGAATTGTGACAAATGCTTTCTCATCGGCTTGGCGAATAATATTCATAAGCTCTGCATATTCTCTTGTTGCAAAAGATAGTATCAACATTTTTTTCCTTTTTCGACTATAGCCGCCCTCGATGGTAGCAATTGTGGTTGTTCGTTCAAGTTTTTCGATGATCATCGAATTAATTTCTTCATAGTTGTCCGACACAATCTGAGCAATAAAAGCTCCCGATTCCCCAAGAAACAACTTGTCAATAACAAGTGCACTAACAAATGCGGTCATTATTCCCAAAAGTGAAACAACAAGGTCGCTTACCACAATCACCCCCGAGATTATTATCAGAGAATCTATAAAAAACATAACATATGAGTGACGAAGCTTTTTAAAGAATTTGCATATTGTGAATGCGATAATATCAACCCCTCCGGTAGAGCCACCGCCGTGAAAGGTTATTGCACATCCCATACCTACCAGAGCACCGCCAAAAAGTGCCGCAACCATAACTGAAATGTGACTGTGAGAAGAGGAGGTAATGTCAAAAAGTCCTCCCATTGCACCGGAGCTTGCAAAATGGGAGAAAAATGGCACAAACACTGTGTATATAACCGTTGAAATAAGAGTTTTTGCTGAAAAACTTTTTCCGAGTGTAAAGAATCCGACAAAAAACAATAGCCAGGTTATTAACGTGATTAATAATTCTTTTGAAAACATCTCAGAACCGACAATCTCCGACAATACAATTGCAATGCCCGACACTCCCCCTGCCACAAGATTAAACGGGATAATAAAAAGGGCGGTGCCGAGAGAAAGCAAAACTGTTCCTGCTGCAATTGCACCGATGTTTTTTAGTGCTACAATTGCATCTGTTTTTTTGCTTTTCATATCGACACCCCCTATTGTGATATTATTTGCAATTTAAGGGGTTTTATTTAATTAATTGTTCAAAAATCATTTCGGGAATTTTGAACCTGAGTTCGTTTCGTTCGGTGTTCATCAAAATAACAACGCCATAACCGCATTCGGGTTCTGTTGCTACGCAAGTGGCATATGGCGGTGCACTGCCGTTGTGACCATATATAATACGGTCGTTCCAGTCACGCACAACCATCGTCAGGCCATATGAGGCAGAGTGGCGTTCTTTCATTTGTGCAAGACTTTGTGAGCTAATAATTCTATTGCCCGAATCGGAAATCCCGTCGTTTAATATGAGGCGCAAAAGCTTGCAAAGGTCAGTCGTGTTGGAATAAAGTCCTCCGGCTGCAAGACGGGCGGCATTTTCATTTATGTGATGATAAACAATAAGCTCTCCTTTTTCGTTCTCAACGTGAGGCAGACTCAAAGGGTATGTTGCAGCGGTGCGAAGGTCGAAGGTTGTTGATGTCATATTGAGAGGGTCAATAATGAGCTCGTGAGCAATCTTGGAAAATGGCTTATTGGCGGCACACACCTCTGCCACCCTTGATGCAAGACGAATGCCCCAGTTTGAATATAAATAGGCTCCATCGCCCGGCAGTGCGTGAAGATTTAGAGTTGGTAAACCATCTTTAAGGCTTTGCTCAAGTGTTGATTCTTCCCTTGCACCTTCGGGAGTGTATTCGGCAGGCAAGCCTGCTGTGTGAGACAGCAAATGGCGAAGAGTGAGAACATTGGTGGCTTTTTCGTCTTTTAACTCAAGCCATGGCAAATATTCTTTTATTGGTCTGTCAAGTTCGAGCACGCCCTTTTCTTTCAGACGCATAATGCTCATTCCTGTAATGAGCTTTGTGATAGAAGCTATGCGATACAGCGAATCGGGCATTGCTCCTGCATCGGATCGCATTACACTGTCCACGCCAAACCCTCGGGAATATACAATTTTATTTTTGTCGGTTATGGCAACTGCCATACCGGCAATTTTGTTTTCGGCAAAGATTTTGCGAAGCATTTCATCAATATGTTTCATACTGCCCTCCAACAATCATTTTTTAATTTCAGCAATCAGATACCTGCCTGTTGCTTCCATATGCTTCAGTGCACTTGGCCAGATAGCCGTTGGGATCTTACTGTAAAAATTATTTGCCTCAAAGGTAAAGTCGCCATTGTAGCCGATATCTGCCAGAGCTTTTGTGACACGGTCCCATTTAACCTCGCCGAAAAACGGGAGAGTGTGGAGGTCGTGAATTGCGTCAACATCGTGCACGTGGAGGCAACCAAGCCTTTTGGCACCAAGCTTTTTTATGAGTATGTCGGGAGATTCACGCACCAGAACTGCGTGGCCAATGTCGAGGCAAATGGTGAAGCAGTCATTGCTTAGAGTGTCAAAATATTTGATAAATTCCTCTGCCCTTGCACACGTCGACGGCATTATAACATCGGTTTCGTAGCTGCTTTTTTGCCACATATTTTCGAGTGCAACCTTTATTCCGTATTCCTCACAATATGGAATAAGTCTTTTGTAAAACTCCATATTAATTTCAAAAAGCTTGTCGGCATTGCCATCTGCTTCGTGATCCATGTGCGTGCAGGGGTGAACAACGATGTTTGGTGATCCAAGCAGTGCGGCGTTTTTTATTGATGTGACAATAGATTTGAAGATACCGTCGTTTTTGCTTTCCTCACGGCTTGATGATGGAAACGGGGCGTGAGCCTGATTAACAACCAAGCCTTTTTGTTCAATGTATTTTCGCAGTTCTCTGAAAAAATCATCGCTTAAATTATCGGAATGATACTTGCTGTCGAAGAAAGAAAAATCCAGTGCATCAAAACCGGCATCACATATCATATCAATCGCCTTTTTTTCTCCATGCTCTTTGGCAAGAACATCGGTGTTTATAGATAATTTCATAATAACACGCTTCCTTTTGAAAAATTTATTGTATCTTTATGGTGAGGGATTTGATAAATTATTGTTTATAGGTGAGATGGAACTAGGCTAATGCGTTGCCTCCCTTGTGTAAAGGGAGGGGGACCAAGCTTTGCTTGGTGGAGGGATTGTGACTGACTTTTTCAAAAAACAACCCCTCAGTCAGCTTCGCTGACAGCTCCCCTTACACAGGGGAGCCTTTACACCGATAAACAATAATTTAATACAATAGTACCATAAATGTAGAAAATTGTAAAGTCAACAAATCTCATCTTTTAGGCTATATTCTAATATAGATGCCTATTGATTTTGCGGTGTAAATTGTAGTATAATAAAAGAAAAACGGAGAAATATTATGGAGAATATTTTTAACACAACAAAAAAACTCGGTCTTGGTCTTATGCGATTGCCGATGACAGACGGAGTTCCTGAATATGATAAAATATCTGAAATGATTGATGCTCTTATGGCAGAGGGGTTTAATTATTTCGACACGGCCCATGGTTATATGGGCGGTACGAGCGAGACGGTTGCCAAAAAGTGCTTGAGCGAAAAATATGACCGCAACAGCTTTGTGCTCACAAATAAGCTTTCTACATTCCACTTTACCCAACACGAAGAGATTCGTCCGCTTTTTTATCAGCAGCTTGAGGCGTGCGGAGTTGACTATTTCGATTTTTATCTTATGCACGCTCAGGATAAAGAAATTTTTGAAAAATACAAAAAATGCCGTGCCTATGAAACCGCCCTTGAGTTGAAAGAAGAAGGCAAAATAAAACACCTCGGCATATCTTTTCACGATAAACCCGACGTGCTCAGGCAAATTCTGACCGAATATCCTCAGATTGAGGTTGTACAGATTCAACTTAATTATGCCGACTACGATAACCCCGCTGTTGAGAGCTATGGAGTGTATAAGGTGTGCCGCGAATTTAACAAACCCATAATTGTTATGGAACCGGTTAAAGGCGGCTGTCTTGCAAGCTTGCCGTCAAAAGCAGACGCCATATTCAGAAAGCTTGGAGATGCCAGTGCGGCAAGCTATGCCATTCGCTATGCTGCAAGCTTTGAAGGTGTTGAAATGGTGCTTTCGGGCATGGGCAATATGGATATGGTAAAAGACAATATGCAGTTTATGAACCACTTTTCGCCTCTCAGTGCCAAAGAACAGGAAGCAATTGATGAGGTGAGAGAGGTTTTTGCCTCTCAAAATCTTATCCCGTGCACTGCCTGTGAATACTGCTTGGAGGTGTGTCCGGCAAAGATTCCCATCCCGGGGCATTTTTCGTCGCTCAACAATCACAAAGCTTTTGAATCGCCAAACGCAAAGCTTTATTATGAAATGAGAATAAAAAAAGGCGGAAAGGCATCGGATTGTATAAAATGCGGAAAATGCGAAAAAATTTGCCCTCAGCACCTTAAAATCCGCAGCTTGCTTGAAGATGTGGCAAATGCTTTTGAAAATTAATAAATAATTTCTTTATTCAGAAGTCCTAAAAATCTCTCGCACGCAATTCCTTCGTTTACGCTCTGACCAATTGCGTAGGAATATGTGGCGCATTTATGTATGAATTTTGTGGCAAAATCGGTTGCTTCAAAAACCGATTTGCCAATGGTTATAAGACCGCTTATAAGGGATGCAAACGTGTCGCCGGTTCCGGTAAAATATTTGGGTATAAGCTCTGAAGAATATTTTACGGTTTTGCCGTTTTCATACACTATGTTGCTAACGCTGTGGTGGTCTTTGCATCCGGTAATAACAACGCTTTTTGCACCAAGCTCGCATATGCGCCGACAAATAAGCTCCAAAATGGCATCATCGGGATGCTCACCAACATAGTCCATTCCGCAAAGGGTGCAGGCTTCGGTAAGATTGGGTGTTACAATGTCGGCAACGGCAACAAGACTTTTCATTTCATTGCACATTTTGTCGGTGTAGGTTGAATAAATCTCGCCATTGTCACCCATAACAGGGTCGATAACAACCTTGGTGTGTTCTTCTTTGAAATCTCTTATAAAATCACCAACAATTTCAATTTGCTTTTCACAGCCAAGAAAACCTGAATATATGCAGTCAAACCTTATTCCCATTTTTTTCCAGTTAAGGGCAAATTGCTCCATCTGATTTGTGCAGTCTTCAAAAAAATAATTGTCATAGCCTGTGTGGTTTGAAAGCAGGGCGGTAGGCATAACGCAGCAGTTAATGCCCAAAGCAGAAATAATCGGTATGGCAGTTGTGAGCGAACAGCGGCTTGCACCCGACAGATCGTTTATTGCTGCAATACGCAGATCTTTTTTCAATTCTACCGCCTCCTTAGCTTCAGTTCACGTGTGTTTTTGACTAATAATTATTTTAGCAGTAAGATGAAATTATGTCAATAATAAATTTATTGATTTTATAAGGGTTTTAATATATAATGAATAATGGATAGCCATTGGAGCATTATTCGAACTCCGATTTTAAGATACAAAAATCGCTCTTATTTTCACCAAAATGCTCGATAATCCGTCAGGATTACCTGTGCTTTTGGCTTAATAATAACAATTTTTGATAAT
>SVJL01000003.1 GCA_015068985.1 Oscillospiraceae bacterium | reverse complement strand
TGTCTTTATTATATCGCAGGTAGCTACTCCTGCAAATATAACCAAATAAATTTTATGAAAAAGAAATTTTATGGAAAGGAGAAATAATTAAAACTACCCCTTTCGAGATAGTTTTAATTATACGTGAGTTTGTGTGAAAGATTATATTGCAGAGCGGGTGCTCGACATTGCAAATTATATGGTTGCAAATAGGTGTACGGTAAGGGGGGCAGCCTCCAGATTCGGAGTGTCAAAATCGACTGTGCATAAAGACATCAGCGAACGTCTCAAGTTGATTTGCCCGGGAATGTTTGGTGAGGTTAAAAAAATCCTTGAAACAAACAAGCAGGAACGCCACATAAGAGGCGGAAATGCAACAAAAATAAAATACAGTCAAAAGACTGACAGAAGTCATACGTAAAGTGTTATTTTAATTGATGAAATAACCCCGACCCATATTGCATTTTTTGAAGAATGCTGATATAATCAATGTGGTGGCAAATGCACCAATAAGATAAAATGTGTAAAATGATGCACATAACGGAGGTTTATGATGAAAGCAATTATTCTCGCAGCCGGATATGCCACAAGGCTCTATCCCCTGACTCTCAATCAGCCAAAAGCACTATTGCCAATTGCCGACAAACCAATTATTGATTACATCGTTGACCAGATAGAAACAATAGAAGCTGTGGACGAACTGATTGTTATCAGTAACGAAAAGTTTTTCCCTCATTTTTCAAAATGGAGTGAAGAAAGAAAAAGCAGATTCAAGATTACAATTTTAAACGACAACACCACCGACGATTCCAACAAGCTTGGTGCAGTTGGCGATATGAACTTTGCCATAGATACTCTTGGCATCGACGACGAAATTCTCGTTATGGCAGGCGACAACATATTCACATTTGAGCTTGTTGATTTTTATAATGAATACAAATCTAAAAATTCGGATATGATTCTTGTTAAGGAAATCAACGAAATTGAAGAGCTCAGAAGAATGGCAAATGTTATAACCGACGAAAACGGCATGGTTACCAATATGGAAGAAAAGCCTCAGAATCCCAAAAGCAACATTGCCGCATTTGCGTCATACATATACAAAAAAGACACTGTTAAAATTGTTAAACAGTATCTTGATGAGGGCAACAACCCCGATGCCCCCGGATTTTTCCCAAGTTGGCTCCACAAGCAAAAACCTGTGTATGCCTACAAGTTTGAAGGAGAATGCTACGACATCGGCACACCCAAGTCATATAAGGAAGTTGACGAAATATTCAGAAGCAAATAATTTTTTGATTACACAAAAAGGCTGTCTCTTTAAACATTCATAATGTATATACATTATGAATGTTTAAAGAGACAGCCACTTCTATTTAATCAACAGTTGTTTTAACAAGATGCCTATAAGCTCCGATTTTGAACACAAATCCGAGAGCCTGAATCAGCAGAACGGCTGCAATGACCGAATGAATCCCGATGAGGTTGTCCACGGGTTCTATCATTGCACTTATGCCCGAAAACAGCTCGATGTTTCCGATTACAACAAACCATCGCCAGCCTTTGATATGATAGTCACGAAGCTCTATGGATTCAATAACCTTAAGCACGCCCGAAAACAGCTCCCACACCCCAAAAAAGAATGGAATAAGCGAATGGTCCACAACATTATTGAAAACCAGAAACAACGATAACAGTGCAGTTGTGAGACCGTCGGCAATTATCCAATGGGCACCACGCAGAGGGTTTTTGTCGGAAAGATACACAATTATGTTTATGAGTCCTGCATAAAACATAAGAAAGCCCAGCGTGCGTGAAACAGAGATTATTCTTTCGTTTGGTGTGACACCTGCAAGAATTGCACCAACAAGAAGAGCAAAACCCGCCGTGAGCCACAGAATCTGAACAAAGGAAAGTTTCTTTTTTTGAATCAGAGTTTTTTCCATACAATCACCCTCCGGAAATCAGCAAATTGTTCCACCGCCAACAACATAATCTCCATCATACAACACAACCGACTGCCCCGATGCAATAGCACGCTGAGGTGCGTCAAATTCGATATGAACCTCTCTGTCGCCTGTAACAAACACGGTGCAGGGGGTTTCTTTTGCACTGTAGCGTATTTTTGCCATAGACCTTAGTTTTTCGGGCGGGCAATCGTAGCTTATCCAATTAAAGTCGCAAGCATTCAGAGACGATTGGAAAAGCTCTTCGTTTTTGGCAAGAACAACCTCGTTTGACTCAATGTTTTTTTGGGCAACATATAGCTTTTCGCCAAAGGCACAGCCAAGACCCTTTCGCTGACCGATTGTGTAGTTAACAAGCCCCTGATGAGTGCCGAGAACTTCGCCTTTCTTATTAACAAAATTACCCTTAGGATATTCTTTTGATGTGTATTTTTTAATGACGGAAACATAGTCGCCATCGGGTACAAAACAAATATCCTGACTGTCTTTTTTGCGTGCATTAACAAAGCCATTTTCTTCGGCTAAGGCACGAATCTCCGTTTTGGTCATTGTGCCAAGGGGAAAAAGAGTGTGAGATAGCTGATGCTGAGTCATATTGTAGAGCACGTAGCTCTGGTCTTTGGTTTCATCTGCACCCTTTTTCAGCAAAAATCTGTCTCCCGATTTTTCTGTCTGAGCATAGTGGCCTGTTGCAATATAATCAATGCCCAGATTGTTTGCCTCGGTCAAAAAACGGCCAAATTTAAGGTGGCGGTTGCACACAATGCACGGATTTGGCGTTGCACCACTTTCGTACGCAGATATGAAATTTTTTATTACACAATCATAAAATTCGTCACGAAGGTCAAAAATATGAAAACCAATATTTAACCTATCGCACACTTTTTCGGCATCGGCAATGTCGGTGCTGTTTTCTTTGTCGAAAAGACGCATAATTGCACCGTCACACTCCCAGCCATTCATTTTCATAAGATGAGCCGCAACGCTGGAATCAACTCCGCCGCTCATTGCTATTAACACTTTTTTGTTCATTGTTCCTCCGGGTAAGCATACGAGGTTCAACTCTCGTGTGCTTAAGCAGTTATTCATAAAGGTCGGTTGAAAGGTATCGGTCGCCGGTGTCGGGCAAAAGAACCACTATGGTTTTTCCGGCGTTGGCATCGCAGACAGCAAGTTTTGCAGCAGCAAAAAGTGCCGCACCCGACGAGATGCCGACCAAAACGCCCTCTCTTTTGCCAAGCTCTCTTGCATACAAATAGGCATCCTCAGCAGAAACCTTTATGATTTCGTCATATATGGATGTGTTTAAAACCTCAGGCACAAAATTTGCTCCAATGCCCTGAAGCTTGTGGGGACCAGATTTCCCCTCAGAAAGAAGCGGCGATGCATCGGGCTCTACTGCAACAACCTTAACGGCTGGCTTGTGCTCTTTTAAATATTCGCCCACGCCGCTTATGGTGCCTCCGGTGCCGACTCCGGCAACAAAAATGTCAACTTCGCCGTCGGTATCGTCATAAATTTCGGGACCGGTTGTTTTGTAGTGAGCCATTTTGTTGGCAGGGTTTGTGAACTGACCTGCAATAAAGCTGTTGGGTGTTAAGCGGGCAATTTCTTCTGCCATTTCAACAGCACCCGACATCCCCTTTGCTCCGTCCGACAAAACCACCTCTGCCCCATAGGCTTTCATCAGACGAACACGCTCCACGCTCATTGTGGAGGGCATAACAATTATTGTGCGGTAACCTTTTGATGCAGCAATTGAGGCAAGACCTATGCCTGTGTTGCCGGAGGTTGGTTCAATCACTGTGCTGCCGGGTTTTAAGATTCCTCTTTTTTCGGCATCTTCTATCATTTCTGCCGCAACACGGTCTTTAACAGAGCCTGCAGGGTTAAGATATTCCAGCTTTGCAAGAATTTTTGCTTTTGCACCTATCCATTTTTCTATAGAACAAAGCTCAATGAGCGGTGTTTTGCCAACGAGCTGAGCAACCGACTTATATATTTTTGACATAAAGATTCACCTCTGAGTGTTATTATATGTATTATAAAAGTTTTTTAAAATTTTGTCAATGAAAATAGATTGGGAGCATTGCATTTATATTTTTATGATGATATAATTAACTTGAAAAGTTATAATTATAAAACAATAAAAAGGAGAAAACAATGCTACTTTACATAGTTCGTCACGGCGACCCCATATACGAAACAGATTCTTTAACCGAAAGAGGAAAGCTTCAGGCAGAGGCAGTTGGCAAGAGAATTTTCGATTCTAAAATTGACAGGATTTTTTCTTCGCCAATGGGCAGAGCAATGGAAACAGCCGCCCCTGCGTGCAGACTTCTGGGACTCGAAAAAAACATTGAGCACTGGACTCACGAAATTCAGGACGAAAGACTAACTCCCTTTCCGGATGGGAAACTAAAATCAATCACAATGCTTCAAAACACATATTTCAGAGAAAACGGCAATATCGACCTGCCTTACAACAAAGCCTATGAGTGCACAGGCATAAATGAGTCGAATATGAAAACTGCCGTTAGCTTTATTGAAGACAATGGCAACAAGTTTTTGGAAAGACTTGGCTATAGAGAAGAAAACGGCATATACCGCATCATAAAGCCAAATGAAGAAAAGGTTGCACTGTTTTGCCATGCTGCATTTGCACGGGCGTGGCTGTCGGTTCTGCTGCACATTCCGCTTCATATTATGTGGTCTTCTTTTAACTATACCCACACAGGAGTTACCGTTGTTGAATTTAAAAACAACCCAAACGGAATCACAGCTCCCAAATGCTTATGTTTTTCGGATATGTCGCATCTATATGCCGAAGGTCTTGACCTTATTCACGACAATGACGTGGAACTATAATATAATGAAAAAGGTGATATTATGATTTTAGTGTTAATCACTGCCCTTGGTGTTGGCGGAGCAACAGTTATCGGAGCTCTGATAGGGTTTATCTTCAAAAAAATGTCGCACAAATTTTCCGACCTTGTGCTGTCGTTTGCAGCCGGAGTGATGCTTGCAGCGGCTGTTATCGGTCTTGTTATCCCATCGGTTGAGATGGGCGGTAAATACGCAATTATAACAACCGTTATTGGCATATTTGTTGGTGCTCTCGCCCTCAATCTTATCGACAAGCTTGTGCCCCATCTTCACCGAATGGTTGGAGCAGAGCTTGAAAGCCACGAAAATACAAATCTTAATAAAGTTCTGCTCTTTGTTACTGCAATTGCAATTCACAATCTGCCCGAGGGCATAGCTGCCGGAGTGGGCTTTGGTTCTGACAACACGTCGCAGGCATTCATTATTGCCGGCGGAATTGCACTTCAGAACATTCCTGAGGGAATGGTCATCATTGCACCCATGATTGCCGCAGGAGTGTCGCCCGGTCGAACATTTTTGTGTGCTATGGCAACAGGTCTGGTTGAAGTTGTGGGCACATTTATCGGTTATTATGCAGTAACGATTTCATCGGCAATCCTCCCCTTTGCCCTTGCCTTTGCCGGAGGCACAATGCTTTATGTTGTGAGCGACGAAATGATTCCTGAAACTCACGCACACGGCGGACAGAGAGGAGCAACATATGCCCTTTTGGCAGGATTTTGTGTTATGCTGATTGGCGATGTGTTGCTTGGATAAACATAAAAAATCGCTTCGTCAAAAAACGACGAAGCGATTTTTTTATTTCCAGTTTTCCCACTTATACTCATATTTTTGAGCATTAAGATAATAATCGTGGGTTATTGTGGCTTCCAGAACAGTGACATAATACCATTTGTCGTCATTAAGATCAGTGAACGGATTAAAATTTTGTGATTTAACATATGACTCCAATGGTTTTCTGCCAAGTATTCGATTTATTACGCTCATAACCTCCGCTCTGGTTATTTCACGTTCAGGACGGAATGTGCCGTCTTCATAGCCTTCAACAAGTCCGGCTTTGGCAATAAATGTTATATCATCAAAAGCCCAGTGGTCGGAAATGTCGGTCAAATCCACCCATCTGTTTGCTGTCTTTATTTCGGCAGCACTTATAAAGCGTCGGATAAGTGCCGCAAACTCTGCCCTTGTAAGGTTTTCTGCCGGCAAAAAGCTACCATCGGGATAACCCTTAATAATATCGTACGCTGTGAGATGCTCTATCTCCCTTACCGACCAACGGTCAATGGAAACATCGGGAAAAACCTTGCCTGTGGCAGTGATTGGTGAATCATATGCCATTGGTTTGACACGGTAAAGAATGGCAGATACTTCCTCTCTGGTTATATTACCGTCGGGACGAACGCTGCCGTCGGGATAGCCGTTGATATAGCCTATGTGAGCGGGATGCTCTGTGCCGAAAATATCGCTTGTGTATTTTCGGGTTTTGTCAATAGTGCCACCACCGCCTCCGCCGGAGGATGAGGGAATGGTGTATGTATATTCTCCAACATTACCATACACTCCATAAGGACAATTTGCTTTATCATTGTTGCCGCATGAGCTGCAGCCATCTTTAAATGAGCATCAATTTCGTATATGGTTGCATCTATTTTAAAACATTCCGTCTGCTACATCATCAAAAGAGCATCATTTTTCCATTTCTTTGATATTATTACCAATATGCTTTTGTTCCTTTTATCATTCTAACCAAAGCTTCCACATAATAGTAGCATCCCCATATGTTACATTCATCAACACCAACACCTGCAGGCTTTGAATATACTGCATGCAATAAAAGTCCGTTTGAGTCGGGAGTATCTTTAATGCTGTAATTGTTATATAGCGAAAACATCATTTTATCTACTACACCCTCATATATCGCCCTAAGAGAATCATCCTTGATATTTGGTATCATTTCAAGAAATCCGCATACTGCAATGGCAGCAGCAGATGAATCTTTTGGCTCATCTGCGCCATCGAAAAATGACAAATCCCAATATGGAACAAAATCATCAGGCAGATGGTTGATGTAGTAGTTTGCTACTTTTTCAAAAAGCTCAAGCATCGGTTTTTCCTTGGTGTATCTGTATGAATAAGGAAGTCCGCTTACAATCCATGACTGACATCTTGCCCAACAGGAATTGTCTGATGCTCCCTGCGCTGTCTCTCCTCTGTCAGGCATCCCGTCGGGATTGAAGAATTCTCTGTATTTTTCATCGCCGGTAGCTTCATATGCAAGCCAGAGCATACCTGTGAAAAAGCCCTCGTTCCAACCATAGTCATTTTCAACTTCATCGTAAACATTGTTTGTGCTTGCATGAGATGCAAAATTACCATGAACATCGTCCCACAGCTTGTCGATTTTTGCAATTGCATCAGACAAAGCTTTTCCAAGCACCTCTTTAGTCATCTGAACGGGTCCTGTATATCTTTGAGGGTTTTGTATTTATTCTTTATTAATTGCATTGATTTTTTCAGTGTTGATGGTGTTCATTTAAAATACTCCTTATTTTATTGGCGAAAAAGAGACACTGATGTGTCCCTTTTTCACGTTGATATCTACTTATTTTTTTGCACAAAATCTGTCATATGAACCCTGAACGATTTCAATCCATCTGTCATAACCATTTGCTTTAGCCGCCTTAATTGCATCATCGTAAGTATTAATTGACTTTTTGCCAAGAATAATATCACAAATCGCAACTTCAAGCTCAGCTTCGGCAATTTCTTTTATGTCAGTGATTTCACGGCTTTCTTCCGTTGAGTAACTAAGTCGGGGAAGAGCATGTTTTATTGCATACTTTGAATAAATATTCCATGTGCGAAAAGCTTCTTTCTGACGGTCAAGTTCATAGTAACCATAGAAATAGTCGGGGTGCTGATTGATACCAGGATGGTTAGTGGGAAGCATATAGTGATAAAGCGACTCCGAAATGGAAGATAAGCCTTCGGCTTCGTAGTTCTTCACAACTTTGTCAGTATACTGATAATGCATTTCACCATCACGCTCAACCATTGTGTAAGTGTCGCCCTCTACACCAAACAGTTGATATTCCATACCTTCCTTGCCGTAAATAAAATCGCACCATTCAACTGCCTTTTCATAATTACCGCATTGTGGTGTTATAGAAATTGCGAGTTCCGTTGCAGATGGATTGATATGCTGGAACTGAGCTATACCGCCCTTTTCAGGCACAGGATAAGGACATCCTACAAGGTCAAACTCTGGATTTTTGCCCTGACCCGCAGGAAGAATTTTTCCAATAGCAGAACCAACAAATCCGCAAGCGGCTATTGAAACATCATTGTAAAGATTGGATTCAACTTTCGCCCCGTCATTGGTTACGAATCCAGTGTCGATATAACCCAATTTTGTCCACTCGGCCATTTGGGCAACATATTCTTTGTAGCCCGGCTGGAAAGGAGCATACACAACTTTGTCACCTTCAAGATAGAAGCCCATACCAACATCAAATGCTGTGTTGAATGACTGGTGAGTATCAGCGGTAAAATTCAAATAGGCCAACACACAGGTAAAGGGTTTAGAGAAACCTTCCGCCTTTGCTTTTGCAAACACTGCACTCCACTCATCGATTGTTTCAGGAATTTCCATACCCCATTTTTTGAGGAGATCTGCTCTCACGAATATGCCGTTGGCACATTGCTTTGTGCCAATATCAAGCACATTAAAGCCATAGTATCTGCCGTCTTCCGTGGTTGCTTGAAGTTTCCATGTATAATCGTGAGCCTTAGCTTTTTCTCCCTCCATATAGTCATAATAGTTAGGAGCATGGTCTTCGAGATAGTCATTGAGAGAAATTATAACATCATCATCAAGAGCCTGTGTCGGGCCACCAGAATATTCAGACCAGTTGTATTCAATAAGATCAGGCATTTTTTCTGAAGTCAGCATTGCAATAAACGCTTCGTTTC
The DNA here is from genome assembly GCA_015068985.1 of Oscillospiraceae bacterium. Lineage (GTDB taxonomy): Bacteria > Bacillota > Clostridia > UMGS1810 > UMGS1810 > RGIG1828. Next base: position 55,984 of record SVJL01000003.1, on the reverse strand, counting down.
CGGTTGAGCCTTCTATAGGATGAATAAAATCAATATGCACGCCTGTTGCTTCTTCAAGCTTCTGATAAAATAGCATTTCGTTGTAATTTTTTAGTGATGCCTGGGAAAAACCATCCATTACACACCAAAAGCTAAAATTTTTTCCATCTGTCTGTGCTTGCTGAGAACCGGAACTTTCACCACATCCTGAAAGCAATCCTAAAGCGAGAATCACAATTACTGATAAGGCAGTGAGTCTTAAGGTTTTTTTCATAAAATTACCTCCGTTTTGTTTTATTTACTTAACAATTAAATATTTGTTTGAAATCAGTCTATTAACGGCATTTCAGTCATTCTTAATTTGGCACAACCATACGGATGCAACACAATATCCGTCTCTTCGCTAATCGGTTTTGTCGATTCAGGAATCTTTGCACAAACATCTTCATATCCGTCTGCAAATCCCCAGTCGATTTTTTTCGCCTTCGTCTTTATTGTAATGGGAGGATTTTCAGATGAGAACGGAATGTTGCCAACTCCATCAAACTCAACACAAAATTCATTTTTACAATATGCATAATTCCAATCAGAAATGGGAATGAGTTCATAATCACAATATGGGAACTTCCTCTCAACGCCATTTCTTTCATATTCGTACATTTTTTTCTCACACTTTATAGGCAAAGAGAACACAAGAGAACCGCATTTGACCGTTTTTAGGCTGTTGGGTCTGTCTTCAAAATGAGGAGTTGTTTCAAAAAATACATCAATCACTTTATTTTCTCCTGCGTCAAACTCAAAAGTAAGCTCATTTTCATTCATTTGTTTGCCGTCAACCATGAGATTTTTGGCAAAAGAAGGGATGCGAACCTTGAAAGTGAATTTATCCTTTGCATTAACAATATATCTGAATTGGTTTTCAAAGGGATAATTTGTTTCAAGCTTGATTTCTGCCTTTTTGGAGTTCAAAATGCAAGGAACAGGCACAACATTAATTATGGTGTTGCCGTTGTGCATAAATGCAGACAACGCAAACTTAGGCCACGCCTGATTAAAGTTTGCTGTGCAACAGCCAAAGTGAGGTTCAAGGCCAAACAAATGAGCCTCCCCACCATTGGTACGAAAAATTGGCTTACGCGGAAAGCGTTGACATGCGATTTGATTACTCATCTGAACATACTGATGAGTCCACATATCATCACTTATCGTTGCTGGAAGAGCATTAAAAGCAATGAGTTCAAGTCTTTCTGCCCACTTTGAATCACCTGTGCGTGCGTACAGGTGCTCGTAAGAATACATCTGTTCAGCAACAGCGCAAAGTTCTGTCCCCTGAATAGGGCTAAGACCCGAAAGACATTCATCACCTGTAAACAAACCTACTGGAGTGCCATTATAACCATAGAGTATTTCATATAATTTTTCAGCATTGTCTGTGTATGGTTTGCCAATAATATCCGAAGACAATGCTTCATGTTTTAATGCCATAGTAATGTTTACAATATGGGTTTCATGTTTCCAAAGGTTAAGCGGTCTTTTCCATAGATGAGTAAACTCATTATAGTCGGCACCTTGAGAATGCATAATTTCAGCAAGACTAACAATCCAATCTTCCTTATATCTTTCATATAAAAAGTTTATTGCAATGAATGTTTCAAACCAGCGAAGCTTGCTCCAGTTGAACAATTTTATTTTTCCACTGCTCAAAAGATCATAATAATTTCTGAGGGTGTCATACACAACTTTGGGGATTCTCTCATCATTTGAACACTCATAATAAACAACCAGCACCTTTGTTATGAGCTGAATCGCCCAAGTATCGTAAGTTTCTCTTTCGCTGACTTCGCAAGGACAAATCCACCCATCAGGAGCCTGACGAGCTATTATTGCATCGATATACTTTTGTGCCCTTGAAATCATATCTTTATCTTCAAGCAGATATGCAAGAGGCACAAAACCATCGAGCCAATATGGCACTCTCTCCCACCCTTCGGCAGAACCGCCGATCCATGCACTGTCTTTTATGTCTTTCCAAATTTTGTCCAGGTTTCCGCTAAGACCTTCAGCTTGAATTTGAAGCTGTCTTTTCAGCCAACCATCTGCGCTTATTTCATTGGTTGTAAAAAAGTTCCATTTGTTCATATCGTACACTCCTTGTTATATATTGATTATATCACACCAATCACGCTGAAAAAAATTGTTTTTTTCACATATAACCTTGACAATATCACACATTTTTGCTATATTCATATAAGGTGATTGATATGAAAGGAATAGATTTGAACAAACCCATTACTTTTTTGTACTCATCATTAAGATTTTTTTCTGAAAACGAGCATCATATTACCCGTTTTTGTAATAATGATGTGCTGATTATGGTTTATGAAGGGGTGTTGCGTTTTACTGAAGACAACATAGACTATGAAATACATCCCGGGCAATACCATATTCAAAAAAAGAACAGTTTTCAAAAAGGAGAAAAAGCAAGTGATGCACCAAAATATTTATACATTCACTTTCTTTCAGAATTCTCAGACGAAGGGAATGTTCTTCCTTTTAAAGGCACATTTGATTATTCAAATCTGAAGAAGCTAATGGAAGAACTCGATTGTCTGTCACATGCAGACACTTCGTTGATCGCTAAAACTGCAAAGTTTTATGAATTGTTACTCCATTTGCAAGAAAAAGAAAAACATTCAGATATCGCAAGCGAGATTGCGAAGTATATATGTGACCACCCCAGTAGCAAAATAACCCTTGAAAATATATGCAGTCATTTCCATTTCAGCAAAAATCACATCATTAACATTTTCAAGAAAAAATTTGGTGTAACACCCATAAAATACATGAATGATCTAAAGCTTAGCCGAGCCAAATATTTGCTTGAAGTGACATCAGATACAGCCGAAAGCATCGCGATGAAAAGCGGATTTAATGACTATTCATACTTTTACAAACTGTTTTATAAAGAAACCGGATTGTCGCCATCGGTGTGGAGAAGCAAAAAACACTCCGAACCGCTATTGTGTTAGAACTATAAATGCACATTCAACAATGCCATTTTTTCAAATAATAACTCCTTACTTTAAATGTATTAAACAAAGAGTTTATCGGCATGCCTTTGAAAATTTTCAGTGCCTTTTTTATAAATTTCGCATATAAGCTTTTGGATTTTGCCCACATCTTTGGCAAAAATGATGCACTCAGGACCTACCAGAAGTGCAGCGTCGCCGTTTGCAGAAATTGCAACACCTGCTCTTTCAAAGAGAGGCCAGAATCCGCTGAAATAGCGGGCATTGGCATAGTCAGACTCGGTGCTCATCACGAGCATAACATCAAGGCCTTTTTTCTCTCACAAGCTTAGCGGCTTTGGCAATTCTTTCTTTGTACTCATAGTCGGGTATACATACTCTGTTAATCATAGCTAAACCTACAATATTTTTAATTTGCAATTCTGAGAAACGATTGATTATTTCAACAATTCATTTTTCATTTCTTCAGTCATAGGACTGCCATATTCACAAACCTCATATGCCTCCGCATAGCGGATTTTTTTGCCTCTCTCTTCGCCATAAAGCTCTATGAGACGCTCGCGGTGGCGTGCTGCAGGCTTTGCATTTCTAACATCATAGCCTCTTGGTGCCGCCAGGATTTCCTCGTCGGTTGTGTCTTTGGTAATTTTCATGCCCTTCAGCCACTCAAATCTCTCTGCATCACCATCGGGCACAGTTTCGCCATAGGTGTAGGGAAGCCATTCATACACCTGAGACACATTGATATTTGCAATCTGAAGCTTAACCTCAGCTTCGGAATCAATATCAACAACAAGATCGGGTCTGAATACGGGATTTGTGAATTTGTCTTCGCTACACATTATCACTGGCATAAATCTCATAGCAGGCACATCGGGACATTCGTTTGGAACAGTCAGAAGATATGATGCATCAACCACAAGCTGACCTGTTGCTCTGTGGTCGGGCATGTAGTCATTCGTTCTATGAGTTATGATAAGGTCAGGATTAAACTCTCTTATATAGCGAATGGTGCGCTTGCGCGTTTCCAAATCAGCAACAAGATTACAATCATCATTATCCCATATGTCATATCTTATCCCCAGAAGCTCTGCCACCTTTGCAGATTCTTTTGCTCTTCGCTCCGAAATTTCTTTTGGACCGAGTTTGTGATGACCGCCACAGCCGTTGCACATACTGAGAAATTGCACGGTGTGACCGTTTTTAATGAGCTTTGATGCAAGACCGCCGCTTTCAAATTCATTGTCGTCTTGATGGGCGCCAATCATTAATACTCTCATATGAAAAACCTCCTTTAAACAGATTCCTTTAATTTATAGTAAAATTATTACACCTAACATGACTCACTATCACACTTTCCGATTCGGTAACAAACATCACATCGTAGATGTTGTCGTTGTTGTTGTCGACGAGCTTGAGATGAGATGCGGAAAGGTTGAACTCGTCAAAGCTATAGGAGCTGCAAAGCTGATTGTTATATATGAGAATCAAGCCGTCGGAGAGTCTTATGCTTTTTTGAGCATGGTCAGATTCGTAGTAGAGAAGCTTGCCGTTTTCATATTCAACATCACTGTTGCGGTTAAATGTGAAAACTCTGTTGTCTTCATAAGCTCTTATGCCCACAATTTTGCGGGAGTTTAAAGCAGTTGAGTTGTTATATACAAATTCAACACACATACCAACCAAATCTTTACACTCGGCACTGTCGCAGCTGTAGTAGATGCCGTCTATGCAAATCTGAGAAAGGGTGCATATGCAGGCAGCGTTTGAACTTGCATAATAATCACCATCTACAATGCCAACTTTTTTTGAAAGATTATGAGTGTCTAAAAACACAGATTCAAGAGTGCGGTCTTCCGATTTGGAATATGTGAGATTGTCGTTATAAACACCAACAATTTCCAAAACAGTTGCCTGCATTGCCTGATACATCATAAGGCAAAAGTCGTTAAAGTTGACATCTGACGAGTTGACTACGGTCAGATAGCGGTTAATGCCAAGCTTTGATGCCTGAGAAACATACAAAGCAGGAAACGCATTGTCACCGGTTATGATGTTGCCGTAGCCAAGTGCCACAACGAACATTTTACAAAGCTGTTCATAGGTGACGGGGGATTCCAGTGACCACTGTGACGGTGTGCTGCCCGAAAGAATACCGACTCTGTGGGCAACAGCGGCCATTTTTTCTTCATCTGTGTATATAGAATTGCCGCTTTGTGCCACCTTTTCCAGACCCATTGCACGAACAATTGTGCTCACAGCATACCCTCTTGTTACGGGAGCTGACTTATCGCATTCGTCAATGATGCCCATCATATCAAGATACGATGCCGCAATTGAGCTTGTTTGCACATCGGCATAGTTGGTGTGCAGATATGAAGGGTTTGCTAAAGCCTGAAACGATGTTGTGAATAAGAGTGCGAAAGTAAGAAGCAATGCTATTGTTTTACAAAAACTCTTCATCATTTTTCTTCTCCTTCTTTATTGTAATTTGGATTATAAATTATGAAACATCAAGATTATCTTTGCTGTTTTTGAGTTCTACATTTAATACATAATCCACTTGTTTTATTTTCCAGAGCAAATGCTCTTCGTCTGTCATATATTCCATAGATGGTTCCCAACCAAGACGGGAATCATTTTGGACAAGCGGGATTGTAAGCTTTGCATTTTCTCTTTCATAAAGCAAAAGCTCTTTCATCTCGTCAAAAAGCAATGCCATTTTTTTCTTATCGGTTTCACTTTTCGTTTTGTTTTTCAAAATACACCAGCGTTTTGCATTGATGCCGGTTATGGTTGAACGGTACAAAAATTCACCAAGATTTATCAGCATCAGGAGCTTGTTGTTGGGATTATCAACACTTTTTAGTGTTTCCAATCCATCGTGCAAGCCCTTTTTTAATTTTTCCAACGAAGCAATTTCATTTGGCAAAGAAATTGATGAAAGAGGAACTATGTGAGTGCCATCATCCTGATCAATATAGTTTGGAAGACAGATGCGACTCCCCCACAAGCAATGGGGTAGGTCGGGGATTTTGATTTCTTTTATGTAGCAGAACGGGTAAGACGGGCCAACACGGAACGCACCATATTGGTCGGCATTTATTGGAATGTAATAATTTATTGCATCGCTCCATAAGCTCAGAGCATTATTTACTATGTCATAACAAGCACTGCCAAATTCGCTTTTTAAAATGTTTTCAAGAACCATATCCATGTTCATACGCGGTTCAAAATATGCAAATTTGGAAAGCTTGCTGATAAATGACGGATACAACCCGTAGTGATGACATTCCATGATTCCGCTAAGGTTCCATTTGTCATGTGCTTCAAGCATCAAACGGTAACGCTTGAGCCATTGATGCGGAAATGGTAAATAAGGAACAACACCAAAATCCCATGTGAGCCCGCCTGAATTTGTCATAGAATAAAGTTTTATTCCGTTTTTCTTTGCAGCTCTTGCTTCGCTTTCAAAATACGCACTGTATCCGGGGCGCGAAATTGAATAGTCATGGCTGGTATATTTGGCACCGGCAATTTCAAATTCATAGTTGACATTAAACATTGCAAGCAGTGTAATGTCTTTGGGAAGTGCATTTATGAGCTTAACCCTTTCTTCTTCGGGATTTATTGACCAGTTGTAAGAACAAAAAATAATGTCAGCACTGGGGTTATATTTGCACACATGCTTTTTTACCATACTTATCCACTCGGGATAATCGCAACACGGATACCATCCGGGGTCGGGCTTGTCGGTTGGTATTTCGCCTTTTTTTAAATCGCGCGATCCAAAGTATGTATGGGGATCCTTACTCGGGAAAGACACTGACTCTCCAACCAGAAACACACCCTTTAAGCAGGGACATTTTTTGAATAGCTCGCCATAGGTTGACTCATAATATTCATCGGCACCCAAATCATCGGGGTGCATTTCACTTTTAATGTAGCTATAGGCATACACATCAAGTCCGTATTTTGAAGCTCTGTATATAAGCTCGTTAAAATCCACATATCCTCTCGGAGACTTATTTGCTCCCTCTGCAAAAACAAGGATCGCGTCACGACCTTCGTGAGCAATTGCCGAAAGATGCTCATTTGGATACTCATCGAGCGCATAGCCCGAATGAACCATTTGAGGTGAAAATACACTTTTGAGATATGTAGTGCCAAATTTGAGGTGGGGTGCCTTTTTCATAGTCATAATGTCTTCAAGATAGTATACCCCCTGTGCAATGCCGCGGCTATCATTGCCGTAAACAAAAACACCGTCTTGGTTTATCTCTATGCAAAATCCTCTGTAACCTGCAGCATCCTTGAGATCGAAACCTGCGTCTGATGCAAGTCTCAGATTTATGCAAGGAAGCTTTGCTTTTCCCTTTTTAAGAGCAAGAGAAACATTTTGCGATGTGAACATATAGTCAACAAAATCGCGAGCTGCAGTGAGAACAATATCATCAGCATTTTCGTCAATATAAAATCCAACATTATCACATATATCAAAACAATCCGATTCTGGTTTTATATCATAATTACGGATATTTTTTTCGTGGATTTCAAGCATTCTTTTTCTGAAATCATAGTTTTTTTCCGCTGTAAGCAAATATGTCCCCTCCAAAATTACTTGTTTTTATTATCAAGAGCTGCAAACACAACTCCGCCCGTTGCATCCTCAGGCTGTGGATAACCACTTGCATACAGAAGAGTCGGAGCAATATCTGTAAGGTCGGTGGGACGCTTGAGGATGTGATCTTTTTTAAAGCCTTTTCCGCTCATTATACACACCGGACGCATATCACTCACGTCGTTTTTCGCTGACGGAATCTGAACAGAATGAACGTCGCCAAAATAGCCTCCGATATCGCCGCCCTTCAGACCAAACACAACATCACCACAGCACTCTCCGCCAAGGCCCACAAATCCTGCCTGATTTCCCGGAACAACAAATGCAAATTCACCGGGATGAGTGCCTGCATGAGTGAAACCGTGAGCATGGAGTGCAACAATTATCTCGTTTACAACCTTTTCATAATCTTCGGGTTCAACAATGCCACAGGGTTCTCTGCCCTTTAAGTTAACATTAACATAACAGCTACCAACGCAATATGCCTTGGTTTTTGTCCAGTCAATGCCCTCGTTTCGCCAGTTGAGTTTATTGAAATCATAATTTTTGTAGGTTGTGAGACCTGCATTTTTTAATATTTCCATAGGGAAATAGTCATCGGTTGTGGCAATTGCACCATGATCTGCACAAACCGTAACGATTGTGTTTTCATCAGTTGCATTATCTAAAACCCAGCTTAAATGGTCATCAACAATTTTGTAAATACGTTCATAATCCGATTGCACTCTTTCGGAAGTATAATGCTTTGTGTTAGTAACATTAACATTTACCCTATCGCGGTAAACTGCAAATTCGGAATGGTTAACGGAGTCGTTGGTACCAAAATAGGTGAACATTAAATCGTAGTCTTCATTTTCTATTGCATATTTTATAACTTGCTCTCTCCACGAAAGCTGGAACTTCAGGCTTTCCATAAACTTATCGGCATTTGTTGCCATATCGCCATAGCAGGCAGAGTCAATTTCGGGAATATTCATTATAGCCTCTGCCTTACTTTTTGGAACAACCTCTCTAAGAAGGTTTCGTGAAGCTGTTATGTAAATACTGTATGTTTTATTTTTGGGATCAAACAATTCACAATATGCTCTGAAATTGAAGATGGCATATTCGCCTGTTTCAGTTCTGAGTCTGCGTGCAATAACATCAGACCATTGGTGCTGTCCAATTACCTTGGAATTTTGAGCATTTGCTTCATTATCACCAATTTTCAAGCCATCTTTTTCAACAATCAAAGTCCATGTAAAATCTTCCACTTCGTTGGGGTTAAAACGAGGTGCGTTAGTAATTGTTTTAAACTCAAAAACGTTTTCGTCAACAATTTTATTTTTTGAATCCTCATCAAACACTTTCCAGTCGCCAAGGTCTATATTGTCGTCAACCAAATTGCGGCTTGTGTTTGCTCTTTTGAAAGCAAAACGAACACTTTCGTTATCAACGTTTTTCCAACCGCCCTGAGGCATTGAAACGCTATGAGCATAAAGGGGAATGTCGTCAACAAATCTGACCGAAAAATACTGTTGAGGAACACCCGATAAATTAACATCTGAAGCAGCTTTATCGGGAGTGAGATTATACATTGCGGCACCTTTTACACAGGTAACCATTGAAGAATCATCAGCTCCGGCACCAAGAGCCGATATTACGAGTGATTTTCCGCCATTTCGTGCAATAACATCCCACATACGGTCGGCATGAACATTTTTTTCGCTATATGATGTTCCGAATTGCCATGGCTCGTCACCAGGGTGATGTATCATTTCACAAACTGCACCGTGAACCTTTGGCACAGCACCGGTGTAGATTGAATGCCAACAAGTGGGCGATATAGTCGGAAAAACAGACATCATATCATCAAAGAAAACGCCGTTTTTCATAAGACGTGCAAATCCGGGAAGCTTTCCCGTTTCAACCTGCTCACGAATCATATGAGCCCCTACTCCATCCAGAGCAAAAATAATAATCTTAGGTTTTTTCATAATATACAGACTCCTTTTTACTGAGTTATATGTTTTCGGAATAGCTTTCGAGGTTTATGATTTTGTCGGTAAGTCTGGATTCTTCTGCAGCAAAAGACATCAGGTGGTTCATATATGATGTGTAGAGGCTGCAGATTGAGCCGGAGGCTTTGCCCTCACCAAAATAATCTAAAAGGTCTTCCATTATGCCGGTGTCGCCGCCTGCATGACCGGAGGAGATTGTTTCGCCTATTTTGTCGAGTTCATAAGTTTTGGTTTCGTCACTTTTAAAATTGTGTACCGTTATAACATCGGTTTCCATATTGGCATCAATTTCGCCCTCAACACCAAATATTTTAGTGAATCTGCCGCCTTTGTTAAAAGCACTCATTGTGAACGATGCAGTGCATCCACCATCAAATTCCATATTAACAACCTGATGGTCAACCACGTCATTGTCGCAAGCAAAAACGCATCTGCCATAGGGGCCGGTTTTCAATGCTTCAATAATGTCTTCATCGGTTGCACCAACCTTATTGGCAACAGTATCACGCCATGGGTTTTCTTTCCACTGTGTGTAGTAGCGAACAGGTTCGAAAATGCAGCTTTCTGCATAAGGGCATCCATCAGTGCAACGGTCAGGTGCACCATCGGGTTGGTTTGACCTGTTGAAATATGTTAAGTCACCAAAGGACTGGATTTTTTTGCATGGCTTTCCGATTACCCATTGCATAATGTCCATATCGTGACAGGATTTTGCAAGAATCATTGGCGAAGATTCGATGCTGTTTCGCCAGTTACCGCGAACAAAGCTGTGGCTTTGATGCATAATGCCCACGTTTTCCATATGAATCATCGACATGGGCTTGCCAATTTCGCCTCTGTCTATAATATCTTTGAGAGTGCACCAGAACTGAGTGAACCTGAGAACGTGACACACAATTACCTTGCGTCCGTATTTTTGGCTTGCTTCGTAAATCTCTTTACACTCTTTTGCATTGGCTGCCATTGGCTTTTCCAAAAGAAGGTCATAGCCAAGCTCCATACATTTTATTGCGGGCTGAGTGTGCATATCGTCCTGAGTTGCTATGATTGCAAAGTCGGCAAGCTTTGGAACCTTTACAATGTCTTCCCATGTGGCAAAAAGCATATCGTCCGATATGTTATGATTTTTCTTTGCAAGCTCCAGACGGTCTTTTTCGATATCGGCAACTGCAACAACAGAGAGCTTTTCGGGGTTATCTATGGCATATTGAGCATATGCCTGACCTCTCATACCATATCCGATAACTATTGCTGTGAGTTTTTTCATTGCTATCTCTCCTGTTCATACGTTAAAATTATATCATAGATATTTTTGTTTTATATTGGTAATTTATGGTGATTACTAAGTGGTTGGATTATAACCCCAAAAAACGTTCGGCGTTTTTGTGAGTTATTTTATCGTAAACCTCTTTTGTGAGCAATCCGTCTGCAAGCCAAGTGTTGAGCATTCCGATGATATCAACCGGCATAGACGGGCTCACAATGTCTGTGCCAAAAAACATTCTGTCTTGAAATTCCGTAAGGAATGCAGCACCAAATTCAGGGTTTCTTGAAAGCATATAATAGGGCGATATGTCGGAAAGGTCACCATACAAATTGGGATATTTGCGCAAAAGCTTGGGAACAACGCCCTCTTCAATGATTGGTGAACGATTCATATTGCCCACCTGTTGACCGCGAGCTGTATAGAAATAGCCTCTTTCACCCGGAGTTTCAAGCTTTGCAAGCTCTGCCCAAAACCACGGACCATGCCCCAGCACAATAAGCTCTGGAAAGCTGATAAGCGTCATTTCAAGCTTTGGAAGGCCGGGATCATCATAAATTCCAAAGCCAATATCTCTTTGAGGTGCTCCGTCAAGCGTTACCGGAAGGCCTACCTTTTGTGCATAATAGAGCAGGTTCTGAAGCTTCGGATCCGACAAATCCATTTTTGGCATAATCTCTCCAATGCCCTTGCAGCCTCTGTCTTTGTAATATTGCAATATAGGTTCAAAATCGGCATATGCATTGTTTTTTATGCTTCGAGGGTCAACATTACAAAAAGGGATTATCCTGTCGGGATATTTTTCTGCCATTTCCAATATATCTTCGTTGGACTGAGGCAAATATACTTCGGGGTTAACAATTGGAAGCACAACTCCCTTTGATATGCCAAGTTCGTCCCATCTTTCCAAAAGCTGTTCGGCACTGCAAAATTCGCACACAAATTTTTGCGGAAAACGATATGCGTGAGCATGAATATCTATAAACATTTTTGAAATCCTCCGATTAATTTATTCCTGCTTGAATGGCGTGCAGTTTGTCTCTCCATTCAACAAACTCGTTAACATCCCATATGCCGGGAGTTGGACACACCCAAAGGACGTCGTCTGTATCTGATAAAAGTGCTTTCAACACAAAATCTACAAAAACCTTTGAGTCTACGCAAAGCAAGGTTGCATTTCCGCATTGGCTGCTTTTTACTGCATCTTTTGCGAGCAGCTGTTCATAGACCCACATATTATACACATGCGGCCAGGCTCCGGGCTTATTGTGAGCTGCGAGAGCCGCTTTCATTCTGCTGAATTCCGGATGATTACGAATAGAATCAAGACAAGCTTCAATGTATAGATATTCGGCGTAATGCCTGAATGTGACAGACATAAAATCAACACCCAAAAGAACAACCTTTGCATTTAAATCATACATCTTTTCCCAAGGGGAATCAGATGAGAAGGGAGTATCTCCCATATTACCAAAACGTTTTGCACTATGACCGTGGGTTTTGGTGAGCTCTTGTGCCATTTTGCCCATTGCAGCAACCGAGTGAGTGGCCTGATCGCTGCGGTAAGCTGCAGGAAGCTTGCGGAAAAACTCGGTAAGATAGCCGGTATCGGAAGGCTTGTCGAGATGCCATGTTTCGTATGCATTGGCAAAATCCTTCTGAACAAAGGTTGGCATAACAAGCGTGCCGTCACCGGTCAAAACACTCATAAATCCATCAATAACATCACTTGCCCCATTTTCTACCGGACCAAGACTTTTGAATGAAGAATGTATTAAAACCGTGTCGCCTTTTTTCAGGCCAAGATTAGTTGCTGAGTTTATTATATCTTGTTTGTTAATCATGCTTTCCTCCCGCAACAAAAATATATTTGTATTTGACAATTCAATTATACATCTGTTATAATCAATTTAAAATACAGGTTATTATCGCAAACTTGTCAAAAACTAACATTGTGGTGAGGTGAGAGCTGTGGAATTCTTGCAGGACGTATATTTTTCCAATATGAACCCTGTGTGTCATATTGGCGGATTTTTTTCGATAGACACAGGCGACAACTGGAGTTTGGGGCAAGAAAAGTTTGCTCAGAACAAGTTTTACTACATAAAAAACGGCAGATGCGAGATTGTTATTGAAGGTAAAAAATATGAAGGAAAAGCCGGAAGATGGTTTTTTATTCCGGCAGGAGTGAGTCATTATTACCAAAACGACAAAACAGCTCCATTCAGTAAATACTGGATGCATTTTGACCTGTATCCAAACACGGTTGATTTTTTCAAAATACTTAATCTCCCCTACTATATTGATATTGAAAACGCTGAAACGCAAAAAAACGTAGACCGTTTTTTTGATGAATTTACAAAGGCTGTTCACGGTGACCAGATTTGCGACAAGCTGCGTGAGAAGGTGTGTCTGATAGAGCTTTTTGGCAGCTACATCACCCTTGCAAATCAATCGAAAAAGCAGCCATCGGTGAAAAGACAAAGCGACACACTGGTGGATAACGTTACAAAGTATATTGAAAATAACATAGACAAAAACTTGTCAATAAAAAACCTGTCGGAATTTTGTCATCTTCACCCCAACTACTTTATCAGAACCTTTAAAGAAAAAACCGGCCTTACTCCGGCAAAATATATGCGGACACTTAAGCTTGAAAATGCCAAACGCTTGCTTGAAGAGTCTGACCTTTCGATTATTGAGGTTATGAACCGGGTTGGTTTTGATGATGCCGCTCATTTCTCAAAGCTGTTTAAAAGCTATTTTGGTATGTCACCAAAAAAATGGCGTCAGAATGTTAATATGATGCTTAAATATTTTTATATTGAAGATTAAAACAACAAAAAAAACCTTAGCCGCAGCTAAGGTTTTTTGTTGTTTAGGATTAATTAACTAGATAAGATTAAGCTTTTTCATTTCTTTTTTCATGGTTTCCAGATTCTTTTCTTCCATTTCAAAAAGTGGGAGTCTTAAAGCACCTGCATCAAATCCCATAAGGTTCATTGCGGTTTTGACGGGAATGGGGTTAACTTCACAAAACAGAGCTTTTATGAGAGGGAAAAATTTAACCTGCATCTCCCCTGCTGTTTTGTAGTCGCCATCTGAGCATAAAGCACACATATCGTGAGTTTCTTTTGGCATAACGTTGGAAAGAACCGAAATAACACCTTTGGCACCAACACTCATCATTGGCACAACAACATCGTCATTGCCCGAATAAACATCTATGTTATCACCGCAACGTGAGATAATGTCGACTGTGCGTGCAAGGTCGCCCGTTGCCTCCTTGATGGCAACAATGTTTTCAATTTTTGAAAGAGTCTCAACTGTTGCCGGCTGAATATCGGAACCGGTGCGTGATGGCACATTGTAGAGTATGGCAGGCAAATCGGTTGATGCAGCAAGGGTTTTGTAATGTTCAATAAGTCCTCGCTGAGTGCTTTTGTTATAATATGGTGCAACCCACAAAAGTCCGTCGGCACCTAGCTTTTGAGCCTCCTTGTTCATCATAACTGCGTGGGCGGTGTTGTTGCTTCCTGTGCCTGCAATAACCGGGATACGGCCTTTTGCAGCATCAACGGCACACTCGATGGCTGCAAGGTGCTCGCTGTCTTCCAATGTGGGAGCTTCTCCTGTGGTGCCGCAAATCACAAGTGCGTCGGTGCTGTTTTTGATTTGAAATTCGATAATGTTTTTTAGTGCATCAAAATTAACGCCTTTGTCGCTCATTGGTGTTACAAGTGCTGTTGCAGAGCCGGTAAAAATGGTATGTTTCATAATATTACACCCCTTTACTTTTTATATAAATATATGCGTGGTACTTATCAAAAATTATATGTCGGTTTCTTTTGTAAATTCACTAAGCATTGCGTTTTGAAGAAGAGCCAGAGTTTTTTCGTCTTTTCCGCCAACAGATGTGCCGTCCTTTATGATGTGAACATTGCTGTGGGCACACTCTGTAACTCTGCCGTTGCGATTGAAGACCGCTTCAAAACATTCCTTTTCTATGCTACGCAATTGCTCACAAACTTTTAAATTCAAACTCAAGACGCGATTTGTATTCTTCAAAAGGTTTGAGTGCAACAAATGCATTGTTATTGATGATGTTCTGACCGCCAAAGTTGGTTGTGCGTGGTTCGAGACCAACAACATACTCGCTCTCACCCAGCATTTTCCACACCAAAAACGAGGGCATTGTTTGTTTATCGTAGGTAATATATGCTCCCATTTCACCGTTTTCGATGCCAACGGTTGGTCTGTCGCCCGACTGAGGAACGCCGATACATTCTTCCTCTTTGCCGTGGATGGGACCTGAGATGGCGGCAATATCTTCGGGCACATTTATAATTTTTGCACCCTCTCTTACGAGGGGGTATCCGAAATTGCAGTGATATGCAATTGCAAAATCCTCATCGCTGTGGCCCTCGTTGACTATGGTGTCTGTGAGTGTGAAGCTATTAGAAAAGAGCTTTGTTTTTATGGTTCTTTTGATTACGATGTTTTCGCCAAACACCTTACACTGCCTGATATGAGCCGATACCTCCATGCAATAATCATCACCAACCCAGTCGGCAAACACGCTCACCTTTTCGGCAGGAGTATTTGATACACGGTCGTGAAGACCGTATTCTCCAACTCCACCGCCAATATTTTTGAGACCGCAGGTTGTTACCAGACCGCCAAAAAAGCCACGTAAAAATCCATTGTCGGCTTTTTCGTAAAAACGGGGGTCGGTTATGCCCGTTTTTGAAATCCAACTCACATTTGTGCCCATAAAGCTTGCGTTGGCAATGTCGAGTCCACGGTCGGGCAAAAGGGTAAAACAGATTTTGCCTGTGTTTATTTCGATGGCTCTGACGCCTTTAGCTCTGCCATCGTTGAAAACAAAATCACGCACACCGCCGATTTGTTCAACAGAGCCAATAACCTTTAAAAGCTCTTCTCTGTTCATTTTTATCACCTCAGTAATTTTCCTGTGTTTATATCCTATAAATTCATCATTATCTGTAGCTTAGTTTTTAACAAATTACTTATAAATCACAAATGCTCTATGCCAGTTCTTATTGCCTGATCGGGAGTGCTCTTTTCTGCAAACACCTTGTTTTTGTCTTCCAATTTAAGAAACTCATTATAATAACGTACGCCGAACTCTCTGAGTGCTGCTGCCGAAAAATGCATATTATCGGGATTGCCCTTTAATCCTTTGGCAGACACAAAGCCTGTCATTTTGTTGTTGTTTGCCACATTCTCAAGAGCTTCATTAACATAAACATAGTTTTTGAAAATATCAGAACCTTCAAAATTTTCCAAAAACTCACCAAGACCGCCAACCAAAAATGGAACGTCGTATAAATCAAGCTTTTTGCGTAATGCATCAAATATGACTGTGAGCTTTTTTTCGTACAAAGGATATAGCTGCGGTGAGCATTCCGACTCTCCCTGATGCCACAAAACAGCAGAAATTGTTGATGTTCGGGAGGCAAGAGCTGCCATATAACAAGCATGGTCAAAAAGCAACCCGCCAACCTGCCACTGGTCAAGGCTTGTTCCGCCGTCTGCACAAGGAATAATGCCCACATCGACGCTATGTTCTTTAGCATACAAATCGGCAAAGCTCTCAACAAGATTGATGCCCGAGGTTACACGGTCGGGATTAACAGGAACAAACATTGGTACCCATCTTCCATTTCTGAGCACCTTTAACCGCTCATTCTTTATTGGTTCCACCTCATCTTTAAACCCTCTCCCTGCCATATTTGACTGACCTATAATTAAAACCGAATGAATCATGATTTTACTCCCATTCTATTATCTTTAATTTATTCAACAACAATCAATGCTATAAAAACCAGCATATCATCACCGGTGTTTTTTATGGCATGACCCTGACCTGACGGAGTTAATGTTACCATGCCGGGAGAGACTTCGATTTTGTTGCCGTTGTCATTATATACGCCTTGACCGGAAAGAATAAAAAAAGTCTCGCTCTCTCCAACATGCATATGATATTCTACTTCTTCTCCGGACTTTAGCTGAATCAAAGAAAAAAGTCTGACTCTCGGGTCCCATGCATCAAAATCTGCAAGGTTTGTTTTAAACATTTTTTCTTTGCCCATATTGTTAAATTTTGTATCCGTTTTTAGTTGTTCAATTCTTTTGTACATAAAAATTCTCCTTTCAACATTATTCGACATAATTATTACTCGTGTCAAATCATCATTAAAAAAGAAACTTTGACTTTCACGGACTATTATAACACAAACCTCTACTCCATTTCAACATATACTACAAACTTTATACAGATAACAAAAGGTTGACAGCAAAGGCTTTTTTTGATATAATTTGAAAATGATAATCATTATCAAATTGGAGTGACATTATGGAAGCCAAAACATACAAAACCCGACAGCGTTCTTCCCTGCTAAAGTTTTTTGAAGAGCACAAAGATAGCTGTTTTACCGCAAAGGAACTCATAAAAAATGTCGATATAAGCCTCGGCGAAGCAACAATATACCGCAGTCTTGCAAAATTTGAAAAAGACGGAACAATCAGAAAATTCATATCTCCCGGCAGTGACGGAGCTTTTTATCAATATAGCGGCGAAAACAAAGAGTGCAGCAGCCACTTTCATTTGAAGTGTACAAGCTGCGGCACGCTTATTCATATGGACTGCCAACTTATGAACGAAATAAAAACTCACATAAGTCTTGAGCACAACTTTACCATAGACAACGCAAAAACAACCCTCTATGGCTTGTGTGACAGATGCAATATAAACTAACGGAGCAATGATATGCATTTTTTTAAAATCAGAAAATACACAGCAATTATATTGATTGGCCTGAACCTGATGCTTTCGGGGTGCGGCAGTGCCCCGATGCCCGAGAGCGATAAGCTGAGAGTGGTGTGCATTATATATCCTCAATATGACCTGGCACGGGCAATCGGAAAGGAAATGGCAGATGTGCAAATGATTATGAAACCCGGAGCCGAGGTTCACGGTTTTGAGCCGTCTGCTGCCGACATACGCCTGATTAGTGAAGCCGATGTTCTGGTGTGTGGCGGAGGGGAGTCGGACGTGTGGATAGACTCCATCTTAGAATCCATCAGCCACAAACCCGAAACCATAGTGCATCTTATGGACCATGCGGAGCTTTTGGAGGAAGAAAACCCAAGCTTTGGCAGCTCTCACACTCACAGCCACGACCATTCTCACAATGAGGAATGTGAAACACACGGACACTTGGGGTTTGATGAGCACATATGGTTGAACCCTAACAATGCCATAAGCTGCGTTAATGCCATATGCGATGCCATGAGCAAAGCAGACACCAAAAACAAAGACATCTACCGTGCCAACGCCGATGAATATATTAAAAAAATCGAGGAAGCCGATGCAGAAATTGAAATGGCAGTCGATGGCGGAAAAACAAATTTTATTGCCGTTGGAGACCGATTCCCCTATCTTTATTTAACAAAAAGATACGGACTTTCCTATGCTGCAGTGTTTTCGGGCTGTTCGCCCGAAAATGATGCCAACCCGTCGGTTATTCTTAAAATGATTGAAACTATGAAAGAAAAAAACACAAAGGTTGTGTTTTTTACAGAGCTGTCGGACAAAAAAATGGCTCGCACCATAAGCGAAGAGACAGGAGCTGAAATGATGCTTCTGCACTCTTGCCAAAGCATCAGCAAAACAGATTTTGAAAACGGGAAAACCTATGTTGACTATATGAAAGAAAACGCAAAAGCACTAAAGGAGGCACTGAGCTGACATGGCACTTATAGAGCTGAAAAACGTGACAATGTCGTATGAAGGAATGAGGGTTATAACAAACCTCAGCCTCAGTGTAAACAAAGGCGACTACCTTTGCATTGTGGGCGAAAACGGCACCGGCAAAACAACCCTCATTAAAGGTCTGCTTGGATTAAAAAAGCTTGACTCGGGTGAAATTGTGTTTGGTGACGGACTAAAGAAAAACGAAATTGGCTATTTGCCGCAGCAAAGCGATCTTCAAAGGGACTTTCCGGCATCAGTGAGAGAGGTTGTGCTATCGGGCAGGATAAACAAAAAAGGGTTTTGTCCGTTCTTCACTTCCAAAGACAGGAAGATTTGCACCGATGCAATGAAAAGGCTCGAAATTGACACTCTGGCATCCAAGTGCTATCATGATCTTTCAGGCGGTCAACAGCAGAGAGTGCTTCTGGCACGTGCCATTTGTGCATCAGAAAACCTGCTGATTTTAGACGAACCGGTGAGCGGGCTAGACCTTGTGGCAGCAGAAGAAATGTATGCTGTGATAGACAGACTCAACTCCGAGGGAATGACGGTTATAATGATATCACACGACATTAAAAGAGTTCAAAAGCTTAACGGCTTCATTCTTCATTTGGGCCACAAAAAAGAAATATTTTACGGAAAAAGCTCGGAATATAAAAAGTATGCCATTGAGAGCGGATTGTGGGAGAAAGACATATGAGCAATATTATTCAAACAATACTTTCATACGGATTTCTTAGCCGTGCATTGATTGCAGGTCTTTTGATATCTGTGTGTGCATCACTTCTTGGTGTGACTCTTGTGTTGAAAAGATATTCTATGATTGGTGACGGACTGTCACACATAAGCTTTGGTGCTCTTGCTTTTGCATCGGTTATGGGAATGGCACCCCTAAAGCTTGCAATTCCCGTTGTGGCAATTGCCGCCATTGCCCTTTTAAGGCTTGGCGGCAAAAAAATCAAGGGTGATTCGTTGATTGCCATAATATCGTCGAGTGCTCTTGCTTTGGGAATTATGCTTATTTCCTATTCGGGTACAAGTGCCGATATGAACAGCTATCTGATAGGCAGCCTATATGCCGTGAGCAAAAGTGATATGATGGCGGCTGTGGTGCTTTGCGTCATAGCTATTGGGGTGTTCACCTTTTTATATAACCGCATATTCACTGTCACCTTTGACGAAGATTTTTCAAAAGCTACGGGGGTGAGGGTTGGTTTTTACAATACAATAATCGCAGTGCTCATCTCAATAACGGTTGTGATTGGCATGAGACTTATGGGTTCGTTGCTCATTTCTGCACTCATCGTGTTTCCGGCACTGTCGTCTATGAGAGTGTTCAAATCCTTTAAAGCAGTCACCATTAGTTCGGCGATTATTTCGATTGTGAGCTTCCTTGCAGGATTCTGCCTGACTCTTTTTCTTGACGGAATTCCAACGGGGGCGTGCATAACTATTGTTAATCTGATTATTTTTGTTGTTCTTTCGGCAATTAAAATGATTAGATAAATAATCATTTTAATTAACCCATTACAACACAAATAAAATTTCGTATACAAAAAAATGAACTGAAAAATTGCAGCTTTTCAGTTCATTTTTTATTATTTCTTATACCAAATCCTTTGGTCTTTCTTCTGATTTGCCAAAGTAATAAAGAATTGCCTGAACAATACGCTCCGACGCTCTTCCGTCACCATAGGGGTTGGCTGTGCGGGCAATTTTTTCGTATGCCGCTTTGTCGGTGAGTAGCATATGTGCCAGCTCTTCAATTTTGTGACGGTCAACTCCACCCATAAGAACGGTGCCTGCTTCAACCGCCTCGGGACGCTCGGTTTCGTTGCGGAGCACAATAACCGGTTTTCCAAGGCTTGGAGCTTCTTCCTGAAGTCCGCCCGAATCGGTCATTACCATATAGGAGCGTTTCATTGCGTTGTGAAGCTCTTCAACGTCGAGAGGTTCTATGAGGTGAACCCTGTCCATTGAGCCGAGAATTGATGTGGCTGTGTTTCGCACACGGGGGTTAAGGTGCATAGGATACACAAGCTCAACATCTGGATGAGCTTCAACAACTGCCCTTGCTGCCTTACAAATGTTCTCTAAGGGTTCGCCAAGGTTTTCACGGCGATGAGCCGTCATAAGAATAATCTTTTTGTTTTCAAAATCCAGAGATGCAAGAGTTGAATCCGCAAAAGCATAATCGTCTCTTACAGTGGTTTTGAGAGCATCAATAACTGTGTTACCGGTGATGTAGATATCATCTTCGCTCACGTTTTCTTTCAGGAGATTGTTTTTGTTGGAAATGGTGGGCGAGAAATGGAGATCTGCCATTGCACCGGTAAGCTTACGATTCATTTCCTCCGGGAAGGGAGAATATTTGTCGTAAGTCCTGAGACCTGCTTCAACGTGGCCGATTTTGGTTTGATTATAGAACGCTGCCAAAGCTCCGGCAAAGGTGGTTGAAGTGTCGCCGTGAACAAGAATAACATCGGGTTTTGCCTCTTTTATAACACCGTCCAGACCACTCACAGCATTGGTTGTGATGTCGACAAGAGTCTGACCGGGCTTCATTATGTTAAGGTCGTAGTCGGGCGTGATATCAAAAATTTTGAGAACCTGATCGAGCATTTCACGATGCTGAGCGGTAACAGTGACAATGGATTTAATGTTTTCATTTTTTTCCATCTCTTTAATAAGGGGCGCCATCTTAATTGCTTCAGGACGGGTTCCGAAAACTGTCATTACTTTTATCATGGATATTTCCTCCATTTTTCGTTTATTCATTTGTTGAGTTCAGATTTTTTGTTGCTTCCTTTTCGGCACGCTTACGGTTGAAGCGTTTGCGAAGTAGCTTATATAAGCCAAATGCAGTGGCGATTGCAACCAACAAAAGCATTGCCGCAACGTAGGAACCTCGCTCAAGCACAAGCACTGCACTGAGTCCGAGAACCGTGGCAATAACATAGAGAATTGCAACGGTTTCCTTTTGGGTGAAGCCACTGTCCAAAAGGCGATGATGCAAGTGACCACGGTCGGCGCCCATAATCGGCTTATGATTCCACGCACGACGAACAATTGCAAACACTGTGTCGAAAAGGGGAAGTCCTAAAATAAGGAGCGGAACTATAAATGATATTATTACGTAGCCTTTAAACAAGCCCTGTATACATATGACCGAAAGCATATAGCCCAAAAACTGCGAGCCGGTGTCGCCCATAAATATTTTTGCAGGGTTAAAATTGTAGGGCAAAAATCCAAGACAACCGCCGGCAAGAGCTGCAGCAATTATGGCAACACTCTCCTCGCCGCCCAAAATAGCGATGAAGAAAAGAGAAAATGATGCAATTGACGAAACACCAACTGCCAAACCATCAAGCCCGTCGATAAGATTAACTGCATTTGTAACAACGATAATCCAGCCAATGGTTATGGGAATGCTCCACATTCCAAGCTGAAGCACGCCACCCTCAACAATTGAGGCAGGAACACTTATTGCCGTTATACGCACATCGTGAACAACCGCAACAACAGCCGCAAGCACCTGAGCAGAAAGCTTTACGATGGCGCGAAGCTGTTTTACGTCGTCGATTATGCTAACTCCCACAATTATGAGAGAGCCGATTATTATGCCTCTCATCTGGCTGTCTATGGGTTTTGCAAAGCAAAGCAAAGCAATCAGAAAGCCATAGAATATTGCCAGACCGCCAAGACGTGGAATTGGCTCTTTATGAACACGGCGTTCATCGTTTGGAACGTCTACTGCACCGATTTTGTAGGCCAGATTTTTAACAATAGGCGTTGAACCAAGGGAGATTGCAAACGCAACAGAAAAACACAAAATTAATATTGTTATATTCATAATTTATCCTCTCAGACAAACAAAAATGATTTATCTGTCCACATAGCCAAGCTTGCGATGAACCTTGCGAAGAGTTTTTGAAGCAAGATATGACGCGTGCTTTGCACCTTCGGTATAGATTTTGTTTATGTAGTCTTTGTTTTTGGAAAGGTCGGCATATCTCTCCTGAACCGGGCGAAGCTCTTCAACAACAGCTTCTGCAACACGTTCTTTAAATGTGCCGTAGCCAAGACCTGCAAACTCGTTGACGCTTTGTTCAACGGTTTGTTTGGTAACTGCCGAATAGATATTGAGAAGATTGTTTATTCCATCCTTACCCTCGCGGTAAGCAATTTCACCGTCGGAATCGGTGACTGCACGCTTAAATTTGCGGCGGATTGTGTCGGGATCGTCGAGAATGGAAACAAAGCCATTTACGTTGGGGTCTGATTTGCTCATTTTTGAAGTGGGTTCCTGGAGGCTCATTATACGTGCAGCTTCTTTTGGAATGTAGCCCTCGGGAATTTTGAACACATCGCCATACACGCCGTTGAAGCGGATTGCAATGTCTCGTGCAAGCTCAAGATGCTGTTTCTGGTCAATGCCAACGGGCACAAGGTCGGTCTGATACAGCAGAATATCGGCAGCCATAAGCACCGGATAGGTGAAAAGACCGGCATTTATATTATCTGCGTGTTTTGCAGATTTATCCTTGAATTGTGTCATACGGCTAAGCTCGCCCATGTAGGTGTAGCAATTAAGAATCCACGCAAGCTCTGCGTGAGCCGGAACGTGAGACTGGAAATACACAAGATTGTCTTCACCGTTGATGCCGCAAGCCAGATACTGCATAAGAAAGTCCATACATCTTTTGCGAAGAGCAACCGGATCCTGACGAACAGTTATAGAGTGAAGGTCAACAACCGAGAAAATGCAGTTGTAGTCGTTTTGAAGCTCAACCCAGCTTTTGAGAGCTCCGAGATAGTTGCCGATTGTTATGCAACCGGTGGGTTGAATGCCGGAAAAGATTGTTTGTTTATCGTTCATTGTTATAACTCCTGTGATTACTTAACGTATTTTTTCAGCACATCGCCGATAATCTTTATGCCTTGCTCAATTTTGTCGTCGGGCATGGTTGAATAGTTAAGACGGAAGCAATTGCTCGGAGCCTCAATATCAACCATACAGGTGCTTCCGGGAACAAAAGCAACACCTGCATCAATACATTCCTTAAATATTGGCTGAGTGTCGATGCCCTCGGGCACTGTGCACCAAAGGAAAATGCCGCCCTCGGGGCGTGTGTAGGATACGTTTTCGGGGAAGTATTTGTCCATACATTCAAGCATAAGGGCACATTTGTGACCGTAAAGCTCGCAACCCTTCTGAATGTGAGCCTTATAGTCGTAGCGTGTGATAAACTGTTCAACGAGCATCTGATTGATAAGCGGTGTGTGAACATCGTTTACCTGCTTGCACACAATTACTCTGTCGATAATTGCTTCGTGACCTGTTATCCAGCCAACTCTCACACCGGGAGCAAGAGTTTTGGAGAATGAGCCAACATAGATAACTCTGCCGTTTGTGTCCATAGACTTTATGGTAGGAACAGGTTCGCCTCTGAACCTGAGATCGCCGTAAGGGTTGTCTTCGAGAATGTAGCAATCATATTTTTCGGCAAGCTCCAAAAGCTTTTTGCGGCGTTCTATGCTCTGGGTTATGCCCGTAGGATTCTGGAATGTGGGAATGGTGTATATGATTTTGATGTTTTCTTTTTTGAGAATTTCTTCAACCTTATCGGTGCAGATGCCTTCTTCGTCCATCTCAACCCCAAAAAGGTTGGCACGGTAGGAACGTATAGCATTGAGAGAGCCAATAAAGCTTGGATCTTCACAAATTACGCCCTCGCCCTCGTTTACCATAGATTTGATTAAAAGGTCAATTGCCTGCTGAGCACCTGTGGTAATGATGGTGCGGTCAAAATCCTTTCCAACGCTGTTTTCGGCGTTTATGCCGTCTACAATTTTGGCAAGGGGTGCGTACCCTTCGGTTACGCCATATACAAACACTTTGGAACCCTCAGTGTCTACAATTTCTTTTAAAAGATTTGCCCATATTTCGGTGGGAAAAAGCTCAGGTGACGGAATACCTCCTGCAAAGGAGATGATCCCCGGCTTGCCCAGAAGCTTGAATATTTCTCTGATGGCGGAAGCCTTAAGAGGAGTTACTCTATCGGCAAGTGCATTTTTGATGTCCATTATATTTGCCTCCTATGTATATTAAGTTTGTTTATTACACATATAATCACTTTATCATAACACAAATATACAAAAATGTCAATTATAAGGCGTAGCATACAGCAAATACAAATGAATTTGTCTACAATGCTAAAAATCCCTTGCAGGCTTTTATGATCTGCAAGGGATTTATTAATATTCTATCAACAATCAAACACCGCTATATGCCGAAAATCCACCATCGACAGGGATTACAACACCATTAACAAAGCCTGATGCCTTTTTGGAAATGAGAAACAAAAGGGCACCGAGCAGCTCTTCGGCTTCGCCGAATCTGCCCATTGGGGTTGCATTCAGAATTTTGTTGGTACGTGGAGTTGGAGTGCCATCTTCATTGAAAAGTAATTTTTCGTTTTGCTTTGTAACAAAGAACCCGGGAGCAATTGCATTGCAACGGATATTTGTTTTGGAAAAATGAACAGCAAGCCACTGGGTAAAGTTTGATATTGCAGCCTTTGCACCGGAATAGGCAGGAATCTTTGTGAGAGGTGTGTAGGCATTCATACTGGAAATGTTGATGATGCTTGCGTCGTCTTTGTCGAGCATATCCTGAGCAAAAACCTGAGTTGGCAAAAGAGTGCCGAGGAAATTAAGGTTGAAAACAAACTCAACGCCCGATTTGTCTAAATCAAAAAATGTTTTCACTTTGCCAAGGTCATCTTTTTCAAAATATTCGTCATCACAGGTGGCTTTGGGGTTGTTGCCCCCTGCTCCGTTTATCAGAATGTCACAACTTCCAAAATCTTTTAATATTTCGCTGTGCGCTTTTTCGATGCTTTCTTTTTCAAGCACATTGCACCCATAAGCTTTTGCAATTCCGCCTTCTTTTGTTATTTCATCGGCAAAGGCTTTTGCGGCTTCTTCGTTAAGGTCGAGAAGAGCAATTTTTGCACCGGTGAGCGAAAGTGCTTTGGCAAACATTGAACAAAGCACGCCTCCGGCACCTGTTACCACAATAACTTTACCGCTAAGGTCTAATTCAAAAGGTAATTTCATTTCTGTTCTCCTTATTTAATTTTTTCAAGAGTTTCCCATATGCCTGCCATATACATTGCACCAAGGGCTCTGTCGTAGAGACCGTAACCGGGTTTGCCTGTTTCGCCCCAGATCATTCTGCCGTGGTCGGGACGCAGATATCCCTTAAAACCGGTATCGTGGTAGGCTTTGAGGATTTCAACAACATCAAGTGAGCCACACTCCGAAAGATGTCCGCTTTCTTCAAACGAACCATCATCGAGAATTTTGATGTTTCTGACATGAGCAAAATGGATTCTGCCCATAGCACCGTATTTGCGAACCATGGCGGTATAATCGTTGAATTTGGCACAGCCAAGGCTTCCGCTGCAAAGAGTGAGTCCGTGATGAGAATCGTCATAGAGAGCAAGGAAACGGTCAATGTTTTCTTCGGTGGTTATTATGCGCGGAATACCAAAAATGGGCCAGGGTGGATCGTCGGGATGAATTGCCATATTAACATCGCACTCTGCCGCAACGGGAATTATTTCTTTTATAAAGTGCTCAAGATTTTTCCATAAGCCTTCTTCGCCAATAGCTTTGTAGGCGTCTACAAGGCCGCTTATTTCGTCAGGCGAATAAGATGCATCCCAACCAGGAAGAGTCATTTTGGTGGGGTCCATTTTGTCTACGTCCTGCTTATAATACACAAGGGCGTTTGAACCATCAGCAAGAGGCTGATCAAGACGGGAACGGGTCCAGTCGAACACGGGCATAAAGTTATAGCATATGCATTTTACCCCTGCTTTTGCCAAACGGCGGATGTTTTCTTTATAGTTTTCTATGTAGAGGTCACAGTTACCGGTACCGAGTTTGATATCTTCGTGAACCGGAACGCTTTCGATGACCTCCATTTCAAGCCCTTTTGCATTAACGGCTTTTTTCATTTTATCAATCTCTTCCTGAGGCCACACTTCACCTGCAGGAACAGAATAAACTGCTGTAACAACACCTGTCATACACGGAATCTGGCGAATTTTGTCGAGGGTAATGCTATCGTCTTCGCCATACCATCTGAATGTCATTTTCATAGTGTTTCTCTCCTTTCGTTATTTCAATTATAAGACAATTATAAACAAAATTCATTGTATTTATTGCGAAAAACCTTGCAAAAGTTGCTACAGTGGATTTTGAGGATGCAACGAAAGATTAATTTGACTAATTGCCCACGGCGACAAACAAAATGCTGCAAGGCATACAAATGGAAAGTATTCATCCTTTGCCGCCACAGGCAAAAGCAAATGGCAAGTCACAGAATTTCGCCAAGCTTTTTTGCAGTCTTGCCGTTAACTGCTTCATTTATGCTTTCAGCAATTATTTTAGACACCTCATCAATTATGCTGTCAACCTCTTTTGGAGTAACAATCAGGTCACCGGCTTCGGGCGACAAGACCTCTGTTATCAGGTCGTATCGGTTATCGTTGTCGAAAGCCTCAACTGCACCAAAGAGGGGTGAATCTTTTTTTGCGTGGATTTTAACCGCTTCAATCAAAAGCTCAATGGCATCATTTGCTACAGCTGCAGCTTCAATAACAGTTGGCACACCAATTGCAATAACAGGCACACCGAGAGTTTGCTCGGTCAGTCCCTTTCGGTGGTTGCCAATGCCTGAGCCGGGCACGATTCCTGTGTCGGATATCTGAAATGTGGTGCTGATACGTGAGGTTTTGCGCGAGGCAAGGGCATCGATGGCAATGATAATATCGGGTTTTATTTTGTCGGCAATACCCTTTATGATTTCGCCCGTTTCCATGCCTGTTATGCCCAAGACACCGGGAGCAACAGCACACAAAGAGTTCATTGTTTGGGTAACCTCTTCGGGCAAAACACCATACAGATGGCGGGTAACAAGAAGCTTATCAACCACCTTTGGCCCCAGTGCATCAGGGGTTACAAAACGGTTGCCGAGACCAACCACCATAACGGTTTTGTCTTTGGTTAAGCCAAGAATGTTTTTGAGCTCTTTGGTGAGTACCCTCACCGTTGAATCGTAGGCTTCGCTCACACACTCACGAAGCTGAGGCACCTCAAGGGTAACATAGTTGCCAATGGGTTTGCCAACGGCAGCTTCGCCCCTTTTGTTTAGAATTTCAACGTGGCTCACGCCAACGCACCCGTCACGATAGCCCGATGTTTTGATGCCGCTTATTTTTCCGCTCACTTCCATATTTGCCACTGCTGCCGATTCTATGGCAAGGTCTGTGTGAATTGAATATTCCATTAATATCATCCCCCGAAAAATTTATGTTTATTGTGTGCAAATTTCCGGGGAAATATTCTTTTTCAGGCAGATGTTGTAAGGTAATTTTCACAATTTAACCTACCAAGACAAAGGCTGTGTGTTTTTCGCAGTGACTCTGCAGGAATGTGCGTAGCGACGCGAGCCATTCCGAAGCCCTAACGGAGAAAAATACACAGCCTTTATATTAGATGATATAATTTGCCTTACAACATTTGCCATAAATTATTCAGTCTGATAAAAGAATATCAGAAAGGTTATCCTGAATTTTTTGTGCAACATCAGGCTTGTTCATAGAATAAACATGAACATTGGTGATGTTGTTGGCATAGAGGTCGATTATCTGGTCGGTGGCATAGGCAATGCCGGCTTGCTTCATTGCGGCAGGGTTTGAGCCAAATTTGTCTACAAGGCTTTTGAACCGCTGAGGCATAAATGAGCCGGAGAGCTTTATGGCACGTTCAACCTGATTGGCATTTGTTATGGGCATAATGCCGGGAATTACGGGAACAGTTATTCCGGCTTCGCGGATTTTGTAGAGAAAATTATAGAGCAGATTATTATCGAAAAACATCTGAGTGGTTAAAAAGTCGCACCCTGCATCAACCTTTTCTTTGAGTCTTTTTATGTCGTCACTCTGGGTGGTACTTTCGGGGTGAATTTCGGGATAGCACGCACCGCCGATGCAAAAATTAGCATCGGCTTCTTTAAGCTCACGTATCAAATCAACCGCGTAGTGATAGTCCCATTTTGTGCGGTCATCATCTGCCATATGGTCAGGAATGTCGCCCCGAAGTGCCATAACGTTCTGAATGCCTGCTTCACGTATGTCGGCTATTTTTTGGCGTACTGTTTCTTTTGTTGAAGAAACACAGGTAAGGTGAGCCAGAGTGGGCACACCATAAAGCTCTTTGATGTTTTTGGCAATGTTGAGAGTATATTTGCTTGTGCCTCCGCCTGCACCGTAGGTCACGCTCATAAACGACGGTTTAAGCTTTGCAATTTCTTCGGTTGCAATCTTTACGCTTTCAAAGGTGGTTTCAGTTTTTGGAGGAAACACCTCGAAAGATAGTGACGGAGTGTTTTGTTTTAACAAATCTATAATTTTCATAGCGTTGCTCCATTCTTTTTAGAATTGGATTAATTCTTAAAATATTACACACTGAAAAAAGTTCTTTTAACTTTTATGCTCTCCGGAAGCCATGAAAGGCTCGAAGTGCGGATTTCCGTTTTAAGTACACCCTCTTTGTGAAGCTCCCATAATGCATCGTATATAACCTTAACGTGAGGTCTGAAGTTATGGGGCGAAACATTGGAAACAGTGATACCGCCGCCCATTCCGTCCATTGACGAAGGAGCTTTTTGCAGTTTTCGCCTCAGGGCTTCTTTAATGTCTGCAAATTCTTCGGGTATATAGTCGGTAACGGTACCGGTTGTTATCATATTATCGGTTTCGGCATAGCCATCTTTTGTGACAACACATATTTTCATATGAGGCAGGGTTTTGATGTATTCAGCATTATCAAGCTCAGGAAAAGCCATCTGTGAGGTGGAAATATAGCACTCGCCGTCTGCCTTCATAATGTTCATTGGCCTTGTCATTCGGCTGACGTATATATTATCCGGAGAATTGGCACTGAGCATCAGGTAAACCGAATCTGAAAAAAGATCACTCGATGCCTTTGCCATTGCCCGAGGGTAAGTCAGAGAGTTTTCTTTTCTTAAATATTCAATATATTTTGCATAAACCTCATCATATGAAACATATCGTCCATCGTTCAGCTGAGGATTTGTGCTTTTTTCTTTAACAACTGCCGAGTCAAACACAAAACCATTATCAAGCAAAAGATTAACAACTCTGCTTCTCTCACTTAAAACAGCTTCATCCTTGCAGGCATTGCCGTTTTCAACAATGGCGGTTTGCTTGTTTTCACACAAAAAGGGATGAGCGTTCTGAATAAAATCATTATCAGGTCGGGAATGAATAATGCCTATTGTGCCGGGGAGACTCAAGGCATCTGTTTTTTGGATAAGGTCGTCTGCATCGCCAAGGATTTTGGCACTGTATAGCTTGCCGTTATGTATGGTGGCAATGCCTGTGGAGAGACCGCCATCAAAATATTGCTGACGTTTTATCATTTCAATAAGAATTGGTGCGGCTCTCTTTTCGCCCGCATAGCCTGCAATGTTACACATACTGATACACCTATGAAAAATCAAATTATTGGAAATAAGGCTGCCTTTTTAAACACTTGCAAATGTATAAAAATTCAAAAATGTAGGGGTCGATGCCCTCATCGACCGGAAAGCAAAAATTCCCGGGCGGATGTGGGCGCCTAAGCGTAGCGCAGAAGTGCCCTTGGGGTGCATCCGCCCCTACAAAATGAATTGTTATGAACATTGTTTGATTAAAAAGACAGCCTAATTAAAATTTTAAAAATTATCTGTTTAAAATAAGTTTTGTAAGTTCAACGGGATCAACAATTTTACCGTCTTTATACACACGCATATTGCCGGAAGCAATCTCGTCTATAAGAATAACCTCGTTGTTGTTGTAGCCAAATTCAAACTTGATATCCCAAAGATCAAGACCAATTGATTTAAGGTCGTCTGCAACTATTTTGGTGATTTTGAGTGTCTGATCTTTCATGCTTTCAAACATTTCGGGAGTCATTATGCCAAGAGCTGCAAGACCTTCGCCTGTAACAAGCGGGTCGCCGAGAGCATCATTTTTGAATGTGCATTCAACATAACCGCCATCGAGAACAGTGCCGTCCTGAATGTATTCGCCGTATCTGCGGATAAAGCTGCCTGTTGCAACAAGGCGGCAAATAACCTCAAGCCCGTGACCAAACACCTTACCGGGAAGAACCTCCATTGTTGCTTCATCAACATTTGCACCAACGTAGTGAGTTTTAATGCCTGCTTCTTTGAGGAGGTCAAAGTAGTATACAGAGGTTCTCAGGTTAGCTTTACCTATACCCTCAATCTTAAGACCAACGCTATTTTCACCAGGATCAAAAACCCCGTCCTTGCCTGTGCAGTCATCTTTGAATTTGAGCATCACGTTGCCATTATCAAGGCTATACACATCTTTTGTTTTACCTTCGTAAATCTTTTTCATAATCTTAGCTCCTTCTTTCACTAGTATTGGTATTATTAGCCAAACATTTTTTACCAAATAATAATACAACAAATTGGCAAAAAAATCAATAAAAATTTTTTAATACTGTAGAGTTTCATATTATATGGCAGTGTTAGTACGTTATGTTTTGTGAAAAAAATATAAGGCACTTTATCTATCGGCTTGCTTCAATAAACCTGATGCTTTTGTATTTTGCTTTAACCTCATCCGAAAACGTATAATCAGTGATTACGCCGTCAATATCATCAAGAGTGAAGCCATTGAATCCGCTCTGAACGTCAACCTTTTCGTGGTCGACCATATAATAGACCTTTTTTGAGTTTTTCGCCATCATTTTGTGAACCAGATAATACATCTCACAATCGCCGATAATTCCGTCGGAGGTTATGGAGGCAGTAGAAAAAAACATTTTGTCGGCATTATATTTCATTGTCGCCTCGACAGTATCGGAGCCGCCAAGCATGGCAGGAGGTTCTGTAATTTTGCCACCCAGACATATAACGTTTATTCCGTATTGGCTCAGATACGAAACAATGGCAACATTGTTTGTGATAACTGTAATATTCTTTTTGTCTGTGAGATGCCTTGCCATATATTCGGTGGTGGTGCTTCCGTCTATAAAAATATTGTCACCATCGTTCACAAGGTCAGCAGCCATTTTGCCCATTATATTTTTGACAGCTTTCATTTTGTGATAACGAAAAGGAAGAGCCACACTCTTTTGTTTGACAAGCTCCACACCACCATAACTGCGGTTTATAAGCTTTTGCTTTTGCATCAGATTGAGGTCACGATTAATGGTGGCGGTGCTGTAGTGAAGCTCATCGGTCAAAAACTTAACCGTCACATACCCGTATTGTTTTAATATTTTGATAATATTATCTATTCTTTCTTTTTGATACATCGTGTAGTTCCTTTCCTAAACCTGTTTGAGAATATATGAGAATTTCGCAATATTTTGAACATACTTGAAAAATTCAATATATGTGGTATTATAAAACAAAGCAGAAATAATTTCAAGTGTATGGAGAATTTCTATGAAAGATTTGACAAAAGACAACATATACAAAACATTCCTTGTATTTGCCATACCTCTTGTGCTGTCGGGATTCCTGACTCAGGCATATCAGATAATAGACACAATTATTGCAGGCAGATATCTGGGAGCAGACGGAATTGCGGCTATTGGTGCGACGTCATCGTGCATTCAGCTCATTTCTTCTCTTTTTTGGGGATTTGCCACCGGAACCTCGGTGTATATTGCTATGCTGTTTGGTGCAAAAGACTATGAAAACCTGAAGTCATCGCTTTACAGCAATTTTGTGCTCTATACCGGCACAATCATTGCAATTGCAGTAATCCTCATAGCTTTTCAGAATCAGGTGTTCGACTTTATGAAGGTTGACAACTCAATTCGTGATGATGCCGGCATATACTACACCATATACCTTTCGGGCATTGTGATGATTCTTCTCAATCACTTTGGCATCTCGACACTCAACGCCCTTGGCATAAGCGGATTTTGCTTTGCAATGTCGCTTGTTTCTACCACCCTTAACCTTGCCGGCAACCTGATAAGTGTTACTGTGCTCAACGCCGGTGTGGCAGGACTTGCGGCATCGTCTGTGTTTGCAGGCATTGTGGTTGATGTGTTCTATTTTATAAAAATCAGACAATGCTTCAAAAAAATGGCTCTCGAAACCGGCAGTGTGCGGTTCAGCAAAACTGCAATAAGAAGAACATTTTCGTTTTCGTTGCCCCCGATGATACAACAAACCGTGATGTATGTGGCATCATTTTTGATTTCTCCCCTCATAAACGGTCTGGGAGCCGCCGCCACGGCAGCATATACCGTTGTACACCGATTGTATGAGATTAATGCAAATGTGTATCAGAATTCGGCAAAAACCCTCACAACCTACACTGCTCAATGCATTGGAGCAAAAAAATATGACAAAATAAAAAAAGGCGTTGGTGTTGCCCTCATTCAGGGAATAGCATTTTTGCTTCCGCTTCTTCTGGTGTGCAGTATTTTTGCAAATGATATTTGTGCTCTGTTTTTCTCAAAAGGCTACACGGGAGACGGACTCACTTTTTCGGTTGACTTTGCAAAATATTTTTTGCCGCTTATATTGTTTAACGTAATAAACAACCTGTTTCACGCTTTTTACCGTGGAGTAAAGTGTATGAATCTGCTGGTGATATCAACAACTATCGGCTCTGTTGCAAGAATTGTCGCAAGCATTGTGCTTTCAAGGTTTTTTGGTATTTACGGAGTATACGGCGGCTGGGTGGTGTCGTGGATAATTGAAGCAATGTTTTGCCTCTTCACTTATTTTACCGGTGTGT
Source organism: Oscillospiraceae bacterium (assembly GCA_015068985.1). Lineage (GTDB taxonomy): Bacteria > Bacillota > Clostridia > UMGS1810 > UMGS1810 > RGIG1828. Next base: position 22,438 of record SVJL01000003.1, on the reverse strand, counting down.
GGAAAAAGAATTTAAAAAACAATGAAATATAAAAACAAAAACATCTGCAGCAAAAATTTTGCTGCAGATGTTTTTTGTACTGTATAGGAATTTACGCTGAATTTAGTTCGCGAGAACAAATGCTAACTATATTTGGCTCGTGACATGGGTGCAGGCTCAGCCTGCTTTTTTATCCGATAAACATTGCATCGCCAAAGCTGAAAAATCGATATTTTTCTTTAACAGCTTCTTCATAAGCTTTCATAATTATTTCTTTTGATGAAAAAGCACTTACAAGCATAAGCAGTGTTGATTCGGGCAAATGGAAATTGGTTATCAGCTTGTCAACACATTTGAACTTATAGGGCGGATAGATGAAAATGTCGGTCCAGCCACTCGCCTCAGAAAGAACACCATTTGAATCGGCAACGGTTTCCAACACTCGGGTTGACGTTGTGCCAACAGAGATAATTTTGCCGCCATTTTGCTTAGCAGAGTTAATTTTGTTTGCAGTTTCACCGCTTATGGTATAGAACTCCGAATGCATTTTGTGGTTTTCAACATCATCTACCTTAACCGGTCTGAAGGTGCCAAGACCAACGTGCAAAGTCACATAGGCAACGTGCACTCCCATGCTTTCGATTTCTGCCAAAAGCTCTTTGGTAAAATGCAACCCTGCGGTGGGTGCAGCAGCAGAGCCGGTATGCTTTGAATACACTGTCTGATAGCGGTCACGGTCGGCAAGCTTTTCGGTAATATAGGGCGGAAGAGGCATTTCGCCAAGCTCATCAAGCACATTTTCAAAAAGTCCGTCATATTCAAAGCTTACTATGCGGTTGCCGTCGTTCACTGTTTCTTTTATTTCGGCAACGAGCTTTCCGCCGCCAAACGAAACTTTAACGCCCGGCTTGCACTTTTTGCCGGGTTTTAATATTACCTCCCACTCACGCTCAGATTTTCGTGTGAGGAGCAAAAACTCAACCCTTGCGCCGGTGCCTACCTTTTCGCCAATGAGACGGGCAGGCAAAACCCTTGTGTTGTTGAGCACAAGGCAATCGCCGGGAGAAAGATATTCTTTTATGTTATAAAAATGCTTATGGTCTATAGTGCCGTCATCTTTACCGAGAACCAGAAGCCTTGACGAGGCTCTGTCGGAAAGAGGCGTCTGAGCTATAAGCTCAGGGGGCAATTCATAAAAAAAATCACTTGTTTTCAATGATATGTTACCTTACCTTTCACTGATGTTTAGTCTGACAGCAGTTATCCGACACCACCTGAAAAACAGTGTTTTCGGAATCTTTTGCCTTGTCATCCTCGAAAAGCGTCAGCCTTCCTTCGTCTTCCGTTTCAAAATCAGGTTCGGATAGCTACTGTCAGGCTATCTCACATCTGTTCCCGGATAATAGAATTTGAGAATGGAAACATAGTCGAAGCCTTGATCTGCCATACCTTTTGCACCATACTGACAAAGACCGAGACCATGCCCCCAGCCGGCTCCGTTTATGACATACGAATCGGATCCATACGATGGTGCCACAGGTACGGGAGCGGTGTGAAGAGTTGTGCCGTGGGAATCTTTGATATAATAATTATCGCCCAAAGCTGCGGTACTTTGTGAGCTTTTTGCCACAGCCGTTCCAACAGGAGACGTGCCGCCCGAGTGTCGGGCAACAACATCAATCATAGCTTGCTGTGCCTGAGCATATTCATATGGTGAACCTGATGGAGTTATGGTATAGTTCTGGCTATACAGGTTAAAAAAGCTTCGTGTTTTATCGTTGGTGAGAACATGGGTGCCTGCCGTACCATAGATTGTAACTTCACAGGTTCTCCCAAACTCATCGGTTCTTGTCACCCTAAAATCGGTCACGTCACCAATATAGATTGACTTTGAAGCAAGCTTAGACTGAATGTCGGCTCTTGTAAGAGTGACAGTCCAGGATGCTCTTGGGTTATTGGTATATTGGTCATAAGGGTCTTGAATTGCCTTAAGGTAGGCAACATCATTGCCCCATACATTTCGTGCATGAGCTGTAGAGCCGCCGCAAGAGGAAGAATACAGCGCTTCGGCAACTGAACCGCCATACATTAAAAGCTGGTCTCTGGTTTCGGCTGCTGCCCTTACAGTTGAATCGGTCTCGCCTGACATTCCCATATATGCCTGACAATCCTGAGTCGAACACAGATTAAAGCCATATGATGAATGCTTATTCCATGTGCGGATAGCATAGCTACGGGCACAGACTGCCTGAGCCTTGAGAGCTTCTATGTTCCACGACGGGCTCATCTCTTTGCCAACAACTCCGGCTATGTAGTCGTTGATGTTTACAAAATTAATAACCGTAAGCTTTCCGTTTGCATCGGGAACAAACTCCACTCCACCGCGATAAACCGTTCCATCGATATTAACCTGAGCGTTAAGGGGTGCCAATGCAAAATTATCGGCAGGGAGGTCGTAGGCGGTGCCGTTAACATAAATTGAGGTTGCGCTGCACGGAGCAATATTAAGAGTCACTTCCGAAAATCCGTAGCCTGCATTAATAAAGGTTGAACCACTCATATAGCCAACGTTAAATCCTCCGACCGACGAAACTGTGACCTGACTTTTGGCAGAAGAACCATAGCTGAGGCCAACTTTTATTGTTTCATATTTCGGGTCGAGTGCATATGATGTTATGGCAGAGAGAGAAAGGGTTATGAGTATGGCAAAGATGCTTGCCAAAAATAACTTTTTCATTTTTCATCATTCCTTTTGTTTTATTATAACAGAAAGCGACATTTTTTTCAAGAGTAAAGCATTTTTTACATATATTTTATATAAAAATTTTAGACTTATATAAAAATATGTATAAAATACACATTGACATATTTTAATGTTGATGTTATGATTATGGTAACAACTGAATAAAATCAGGTAGAGGCGCACCGCTCAAATAGTATCACGGCGGAAAACGGCAGAGTTTTGAGAAACTGCGAGAAAGGTGACGGTGCCGAAGCGTGTCTTTGCTGCAAAAGGCATGGCTGGTTGTGCGGTCAATAGCCGTATGACTGTCGCCCCGTCCGGGCGGAGTGCTATCGAAAAGCAAATGCCAATGCTTGCATTTGCCAATCTTTTGTACACACCCGGTTTTTGACAAACCGGTTTTTTTGTGCAAAACAAAGACTTTGTATATTATTTTTTGGAGGTTATATTATGAAAAAGTATAATGTTGCTGTGGTTGGTGCCACAGGTATGGTTGGAAGAACTTTCCTTAAGGTTCTTGAAGAGATGCAGCTTCCGGTAGAGAACTACTATCTCATGGCTTCAAGCCGCAGTGCAGGTCAGAAAATCGAATTTATGGGTAAGGAATATGTTATTGAAGAGCTTACCGAAAATTCATTCGACAGAGACATTGACATTGCACTCTTTTCTGCCGGCGGTTCAACAAGCGAAAAATTTGCTCCTATTGCTGCTTCAAAGGGCGTTACTGTTATCGACAACTCCAGTGCATGGAGAATGGATCCTGAAGTGCCCCTTGTTGTGCCCGAGGTTAACCCCGAAGACATCAAATGGAACAAAGGCATAATTGCAAACCCCAACTGCTCAACAATTCAGGCTATGGTAGCTCTCAAACCCCTTCACGACGCATACAAAATCAAGAGAGTTGTGTATTCAACATATCAGGCAGTGTCGGGTGCAGGTCTTGCAGGTTATCAGGATTTAGAGAACGGACTCAAGGGCGAAGCTCCCAAAAAGTTCCCCCACCCCATTGCAGGCAACTGTTTGCCCCACATTGATTCATTCCTTCCCAACGGCTACACTAAAGAAGAAATGAAAATGGTTAACGAAACCAGAAAAATTCTTGGTGACGATTCTATCAGAATCACAGCAACAACAGTTCGCGTACCTGTGTTTGACAGCCACAGCGAATCCATTAACCTTGAATTTTATAACGATTTTGACCTTGCGGAGCTTAAAGAAGTTCTTGCAAAGGCTCCCGGCATTATCATTAAAGATGATCCCGAAAACAACGTGTATCCTCTTGCTCTCGATGCTGCAGGCACAAATGAAACCTACGTTGGCCGTATCAGAAGAGATGAAAGCGTAGATTCCGGCGTTAATCTTTGGGTTGTTGCCGACAACATCAGAAAAGGTGCAGCAACAAACGCTGTTCAGATTGCTCAGAAGCTTATTGAAATCTGGAACGAACAATAAGACGAAAGGCAGGACAAAAGAATGAAGAAAACTGTGTTTACCGGTTCGGGTGTTGCAATCATAACACCTTTTACCGAAAACGGTGTCAACTATGATGAGCTTGGCAGAATGCTCGACTATCACATTGAAAACGGCACCGACTCCATAATCATTTGCGGCACAACCGGCGAGGCATCAACAATGCCCGACGAAGAACACTGTGCCACAATCAAATATGCAGTAGACAGAGTTGCAGGCAAAATTCCCGTTATTGCAGGAACCGGATCCAACGACACCCCTCACGCAATCAAGCTCACTAAGTTTGCCGAGAGTGCAGGAGCAGATGCAATTCTGACTGTTACTCCCTACTACAACAAAGCTACTCAAAAAGGCCTTATAGAGCATTTTACTGCTATTGCAAACAGCGTTAAAATTCCGGTTATTCTTTATAATGTGCCCTCAAGAACCGGTTGCAACATCAAACCCGAAACCTTGAAAGAACTTTCTAAAATAGACAACATTGTGGCTGTTAAAGAAGCAAGTGGCGACCTTTCGCAGGTTGCAAAAATTGCTTCAATCTGCGGCGACGAACTCGACATTTACTCGGGCAATGACGACCAAATTCTTCCCGTTCTTTCTCTTGGCGGCAAGGGCGTTATCTCTGTTGTTGCCAACGTTGCTCCAAAAGAGACTCACGATATGGTATACAAATTCTTAGAGGGTAACATAAAGGAAGCAAAAGAGCTTCAGCTTGGTATGATTGAGCTTTGTGATGCTCTGTTTTGTGAGGTTAACCCGATCCCTGTTAAAACCGCTCTCGGTCTTATGGGATGGAACACAGGCCACCTCAGACTTCCTCTCACATCTATGGAAGAAAACACCCTGAATCAGCTTAAAACTGCTATGAAAAACTATGGCTTAATTAAATAATTATTGGAGAGAAACAATATGATAAATATTGCACTTTTCGGCTGCAACGGTAAAATGGGTCAGGTTATTGCAAACATATTAAACACCGATTCCGACGCAAAAATTGCTTTTGGATTCGACATTAATTGTGAAACCAAAAATTCATTTCCGGTGTATGATGATATCCGCAACATAAAAGAAAAAGCAGACGTGGTTATCGACTTTTCTCATCCGGCATCACTTTCAAAAATCATCGAATACTGCAAAGAAAGCAAGGTGCCTGCAGTTATTGCCACAACAGGTCTTAGCGACAAACAGCTTGCCGACATCGAAGAGCTTTCAAAAAGCTTGGCTGTGTTTCGCTCGGCAAATATGTCGCTGGGTATTAATCTGCTTATCAACCTTGTTAAAAAAGCTGCATCCATTCTGGAGGGTAAGTTTGACATTGAGGTTATCGAAAAGCATCACAATCAAAAGATTGACGCCCCAAGCGGCACAGCTCTTATGATTGCAGATGCAATATCCGACACGCTTACAGAAAAACCCGAATACGTGTATGACAGACACTCGGTAAGAAAGAAAAGAAGCAAAAACGAGATTGGTCTTCACGCAGTGAGAGGCGGCACTATTGTTGGCGAACACGAGGTTATATTTGCAGGAAACGACGAAATTGTTGAAATCAAGCACACTGCAATGAGCAAAGAGGTCTTTGCAGAGGGTGCAATAAAAGCTGCAAAATTCCTCATTGGAAAGCCTGCCGGAATGTATAATATGGCACAGCTTATTGAAGAATAGAAAACATAAACAAAAATACAACTGCCATCAGGCAGTTGTATTTTTTGTGGTTTAATTTCTTTAAGCTGAACGCAGCTATATGTTCAGGTTAGTTGTCCGGTTCGTTAATAACCAAAACATCATTTTCTTTGAGCCGTGTATTACCTCTTGGAATGATTATGCTTTCGCCTCGACGAATCATAATTATGAGCTTTTCTGTTGACGGAAGATCAGCAATTCTCATGCCATTAATTTCGTCTGAACCCTCAACAATCTTTTCGTAAAGATTAACTCCGTCAATATGGTCAGATGCGTGACCGCTCAGAACAAGCTCGTCACCATAGTGGAGAATTGTATTTCCGGTGGGAACAATTTTTTTGTCGCCTCTGATAATCAACACCAGAAGCGATTCGGGGGGAAAAACTATACTCTTTATCGCCATTCCCGTCCAGGGATGGTGCTCGGGAATTGTGAACCTCATAAACTGAACCGGAACCTCGTCGAGATAATCGTTAAATGTTTTCATAACGTCCTGACTGTCGTCGGTCATTCTGAGCTTTTTGGAAACAAAAGGTATGAGACTGCCCTGAATAAGAATTGAAAACAGAACGATAAACATCACAATATGAAAAATATCGTTGTCAACATGAGCCGGACTAATTACGGTCATTATTGCAAATACAATAGAGGCAGCACCCCTAAGACCTGCCCACGACACAACCGCACACTGACCAAGCTTGCTTTTGAACGGCAACAGCACAGTAAAAACAATTATCGGGCGTGCTACAAATGTCAGAAAAAGTGCTACAGCAATAGCAATGGGTGCAATTTGAGGAAGCTTTGACGGGGTTGACAGTAATCCCAAAAGAAAGAAAAGAAGCATCTGCATCAGCACGGTTACACCGTCGAAAAAGTTTACGAGTGCCCGCTTGTTTTCGATTTTGCGGTTTCCGAGAATTATGCCGCAAATGTATGCCGAAAGATATCCGTTGCCACCCAGTGCAACGGGAACGGCGTAGGAAGCAATGGCAACAGCTACCATAAATATGGTGTCGAGCCCTGCGTGGCAAAACTCATATTTTTTCATAAACACAAATGCAAAATGAGCTAAAACAAATCCGAAGCCAACACCCAAAACAATTTGCAACATCAGCATCCACACAACCGAACCGGCAGAAACAGAGCTGTTCATAAACGTGAGGCAAAGAGATGTGAGCATATAGGAAAATGGATCGTTGCTTCCGCTTTCAACCTCAAGCAGTGATGCGGTGTTGTAGCGTAGGTTAAGTCTTTTTGAACGCAAAATTGAAAACACTGAAGCTGCATCGGTTGAGCTTATAACTGAGCCTATGAGCAAGCTTTCGGCAAATGCTATTTTGAGAACATAATGACAAAACACCCCAACCGAAAGTGCAGTGAATATGGTGCCGAAAGATGAAAGCAAAATAGATTTTGTCATAACCGGCCTTGCCTGGTCAAAGTTGGTGCCAAAGCCGCCATAAAACATAATAAAAATCAGAGCAACAGTGGATATTTGTTCGGTAAACAGATAGTTATCGAACTGGAATTTTATGATTCCGTCAGATCCGAAAAACATTCCCAGAACAAGAAAAGCCAAAAGAGCAGGAATGCCCAGCTTGGAGGATACTTTGTTGAACAGAATACACGCAAGTATTATTGCAGAAATAACAATAAGTCTTACAGCCAAAATATCACTCCTATACATTAATATTATTAATTTTTATACGAACTACAATTTTATTTTGTTAAAAAATCGGTCAAGTGCCGCCACATATGCCTTTGTGTCACGATAAAATGACACTCCATGCTCTGCCCCGTCAACAATCAGCAGCTCTTTATCACCTGCGGCAGCATCATAGATTTTTTTTGCCATAGACGGAGGCACAAGCGTGTCGGCATTACCATGGACAATGAGAAGCGGCAATCTGCAGCCCGACACCGCCTCTACTGCTGATGCAGAATCGGGGTTAAAACCGCCAAAAATACGGGCACCGAGCTTAGTGACCCAATAGGTTAGCCTTACGGGAAGCTTCATTGCCCTTATGACTGAGGTCAAAATGTCTTTTGGAGAAGAATAGCCGCAATCCGCCACAATTCCAACCACGTTGGACGGCAAGTTAAGACCTGATGCCATCATAACCGTGGCTGCTCCCATCGACACACCCATAAGTATGATGGGGGTGTTATTTCCAAAATTTTTGTTGCAATAATCTATCCAGCTTATAACATCATAACGCTCTTTTATGCCAAAGGTTATAGTGTGACTCCGGCTTCTGCCGTGAGCCCTCTGGTCGGGCATAAGAACATTAAAGCCTTTGTCTTTACAATACCAGAAACCGCCGCTTGCATCACGCTTGGCATTGCTGCGATAACCGTGAAAAATCAAAACAAGCGGTGCATTGTTGTGATTGTGATAATATCTTCCCGAAAGGCGGTAGCCATCGTAAGAAGTTGTATGAATCCATTTGAGGTCAATATCGGCAAAAAGGCTCATATTGTGCTTCACCTTTAAGCGATAGCTATCATATTTTTTTCCTTTGGGTGCTCCGACCTCAAAAAGTCTTTTTCTTTTGCGCGAATAAAAGCTGACGTAATAGGTGATGTATACAATCGATGCAAAAACAGCAATCAAAATTAGCAAAACAAACAGAATTATCATCATTTTTTATTAAACACATTACTGAACCGGAGCAGGAATTCCTGCATCGGGAATAGTTGGAACCTCGGGAGCTACGGGCAAAGACGGAATTTCCACTCCAGCATTTGCACCGTCCGGTGATATGGCATAGCTTCCATCTGTTGACATTGCGGGAACATCGGGCATCGGAGCCATTCCTGTGCCTACTGCTTCCAACTGAGTGGTAGGACTATAGGAGCTTTTTGCAAGGAGTGTTCTCGAAACCTCGTTTCCGTTTTCTTTAACAATTTTGTAGGCTTCAACTCTTGTGCCGTTTGCACCTCTTTCTTTTACAACACGCTCACCTGCGGCCAGGCTCGCGTCTTCCACCTCACTGACAGAGAACGGTATGTAGCCGACAACTGCCGTTTCAATAGAAATGTCTTTCATATATTTTTTTCTGCCGTACACATTGATTGTGAGGTTGGTGCCATCGGCAATCGCTTCAAACTTGATGGGAGTTTCTTTATTGTTTTTAAACTTGAAATCAATTGTGCCGTAAGAAACAGTTGCATCTCTTCCAAGAGGCACATAGGAAACAGGAAGACTGTGGTTTGTTCTGTAAACAATTTCGAGGTCGGCAAACACAACCGCATTGTAAAGCGTTGACGAAACCTGACAAATGCCGCCTCCAATGCCGTCGACAACCTTATTGCCGCTATACACGTGAGCCACCTTGTAGCCGGTTGCCTGGGTGCGAGGGCCAACAATTCCGTTAAACGAAAACACATCGCCGGGGTTTAAAATAACACCGTTAATTTTTGAAGCAGCCAGGCGGATGTTTTCTTTGCGGTTGGCACTGCTTGTGGAATAATCGGTAGAATAGGTAGCTATAACACAATCGGTATATTCTGCCTCAAGCTGTGCAGCAGTAACATTCGGGTGAGTAATTTTTGCAGGAATAGTGTAGCTTTCGGGGTTATTGATATTTTCACCAACAATTTTTTTAACATCTTCAAGTTTAAGCTCAACACCGATAACCTCGGGAGTGATGGTGATGCTGTCGCCATTTTGAGTGCACACTGCATCAATGGGAGCACGGTTGTATTTTTCAAAAAGGTCATCGGCATCTGTTTTTTGAGGTTCAATATCTTCAACCTCAATTTCAATAAGTTCGTCAAGAGAGCCGTATGTGTAGAGTGCAGAAACACGGTCGAGAAGTTTTTTGATGTTCACACCTCTGCCCGCTCTGCCGTTTGTTACAACAAGGCATCCATCGCCTATTTCAACAACATATTCCGACACATCAGAAACATTTTCGCCAAGGTTTTCGTTGATTGCATACTGCAAAAGCTCTTTGTTGCAGGTGAGCTGCATATTGATTTGGCAAGAGTTGATGCTGAACGAAATAAGGTTTTTTATTTTTGAAAAAATGTGTCCTTCTTTTCCGGCAAGAGCGGCTTCTTCGGCAGTTGCCTGATAGTCGGGCTTGAGTTCTATCTGAGAGCCATACACTTCAAACACCTTTTCGCCGCATTTGAGCTTAAGATTTGCATCCGCCAAAGGGTAGCTTTGCTCAAGAGCTTCAATTGCTTCGTCGGCTGTCATAGAGCCAAGCTTAATCTCACCCACACAAACACCGTCATATATTCTGGCAGTTGAAGCGATGATTGCGAGAAAAGCAAAAGCTAACACAATAACACCTGCGACGATTGCACCGATTATCAGAGCGGTTTTTCGTTTGGTAGATTTTGGAGAAGTGTTGTCACTATTTTTCATAATTATACCTCTTATATGTTATCACTATATTATAATATGCGTGCATTTTTACTTTTATAAATATACACCTCATATATTTTATCAATTTTTGTCGTAAAAATCAAGTGTAATAGCAAATAAATGTTTATTTTTTGAATCAAATGTGATATAATGTTTTTTAATGTTTAACAAAAATTGCCTATAGGGGTGTTATTATGGAAAAAGTTATTTTAATATCTATTGACGGAATGAGACCGGACGGGCTGAAAAAGTGCGGAAATGCTTATCTTAACACACTTATCAAAAAATCTACACACACATTTTGTGCACGAACAGTGTTCCCATCTATAACTCTCCCCTGTCATCTTTCATTGTTTCACAGCGTTCCTCCCGAAAGACACTGCACCTTCGACAACACGTACATTCCCCCTGTTCATCCCATAAACAGCCTTTTTGACCAGCTCAACGCAGCTGGAAAAAGATGTGCAATGTATTATGGCTGGGAGCCTATAATCAACGTCAGAAAACCGGGAACGCTTTATGCATCAGAATACATACATTCATATTCTTTTGACCACACTGACGATATGCTGACCGAGCGTGCACTTGAATATATTAAGATTGCAAAGCCTGATTTTGTATTTTTGTATATGGTGGAAACCGACGAAAAGGGCGGTCACGACAACGGCTGGATGTCGGACGCATATCTGGAATATATAAGCCGGGCAATAGACAACGTTAAAAGAGTTATTGAAGAAGCAGGCGATGAATACACTGTCATTGTAACTGCAGACCACGGCGGTCACGACCGCAGCCACGGCACCGATGCCGACGAGGATATGACCATACCTATGTTTTTTGTTGGAAAAAACTTTAAAGAAAACAATGAGATTGAGGGTGTGAGCATATTAGACATCACCCCAACAATAGCAGATGTGATGAAAATTGCTCCTGCCCGCGAATGGGAAGGCAAATCACTGGTTAAGCAGTTGCATTAATATCCTAACTCGCCTAAAACAAGAAAAATAGTAACCATAATCTGCCTGCTGACTAAAATTCATTGAAGTTTTTTATTGATTTGGAGAATCTGATATGACACTGACAGACCATAAGTTTTTTTCGGAAATTGTGGACACATCAATTCCGGAGCTTAACATTCTAAAGAAATATACCGCAGAAAATAACTATCAAAAATGCCGTAGGGTTTTTGCCTCTTATGTGCGATGTGTGCTCGAGCCCGAAAAGTTTTTTTCAACATATCAGTGCACACAACCGGAGCAAAGCAAAGACGATATTTTAGAAAACGCCGAGAAAGCCATCAGACACTATATGGTGTCGTGCAAAATTCCCCACGACTTTGGTAATAAAAAAGTTGACTGGACATTCAATCCCACCGCAAACGGCTACATTGAGTGGCCTGTTCAGTTAAATCGTCATGCAGAGCTTGAAACTCTGGCGAAAGCATACAGGCTCACATCTGACATCAGATATGCCGAGGCTTGCAGTGAGCTCTTTGAAAGCTGGAAGGAGCAGATGCTTTCACCAAAAACCGACGAAGAAAAACGCTCTGTTGGTTGGAGAACTTTAGAGTGTGGTATTCGTCAGGGGCTTGTGTGGCCCGTTGTTTTTCACACATTTTTTAACGAGTTTTCTGATGACACCTTGGTTGACTGGTGCAAATCGGTATGGGAACAGGGCAACGAACTTTCAAGATTTCCTACTGCAAGAAACTGGCTCATAATGGAAATGAACGGACTTTTGCACATTGGAGTTTTGAATCCGTGGCTTAGCGATGCCACAAGGTGGAAAAATCAGGCACTAAAAACTCTCGAAAAAGAAATTGCAGGTCAGGTGTATGCCGACGGTGTTCACAACGAGCTGTCAACCGATTATCAGATTGTTATTATAAAAAACTATTCGGTGGCTGTGCGTCTTTGCAAGGCATATGAAATTAACGTGCCCGAGCTTATTATGGAAAGGCTCGAAAAAGCTCTTATGATATATGTGACACATATGATGCCAAACGGCGTTACTCCGTCAATAAACGACGGAGCTTTTGTTGACAGCAAAAACCTTATTGGCGGATATATGGACCTTTTTGGCAGCAACAAAATTTTTAAAAATATTATATCTGAAACAAAACCCACAGACCAGCTTTCGTTTGTGTTTGAATATGCAGGTCTTGCCTCTCTTCGCACAGGTTGGAGTAAAAACGATAGCTTTGTGTTTTTTGACGGTGGCGAGTTTGGTGCAGGCCATCAGCATGAAGACAAACTGTCATTTGTGTTTTTTACCAACGGCAAACTTGCACTGTGCGAGGGCAACAACTATGCCTACGACACATCGGATATGAGAAAATATGTGCTTTCAACATATGCTCACAACACGCTTTTGGTTGACTCAATGGGTCAGAATCGACGCAAAAACTATAAATGGCATCCGGATATGATAAACAAAAAGAGTGATTTAAAATTCAAATTGTCCGATACCGTTGATTCTTTAAGTGCCGAATACCATGAAGGCTATGGCGAGGATGCCGGAACCGATGTTGTTCACAGAAGAAACCTTTATTTTGTTAAATCACTGGCCGATCTAAAACCTTTTGTTATATGCGTAGACAGGGTTTATTCGAGCTGTGAACACTCCTACGATATAATGTGGCACGTAGACTCAGGCAACATTATTCAACACGAAAAAAGCATAAAATCACAGCATCTCGATATTCTGATATCAGATTACTCTGGTGTAAATGTCAGCACTGTGACCGGGCAGACAGAACCTCATATGCAAGGCTGGACTGCCAACAGTGCCATTCAGGGCGACTTTAGACCTGTGTGCTGTGTGCTACATAACATACGCTCAAAAACATTTCGACACACAACGGTTCTTTTTCCTGCCACAGACGGATTGAAAATTGAAAAAATTGAATCGGGGTACGATGTTGACGACAAAAAAATAAAGCTTGTTTTGTCGGACAAAACAGAGCTTTATTTTGAAGAAACACTTTTTTGATTTTACCAGCTTTTTTTTGCTCTTTCCATTTCTTTGTTCATTCTCATAATTTCAGCCAAAGGCTTCATTCCGCTTATAGAATCACTTTCAGAAAGATTGCAAGCCGCCGCACAAGATGCAAGCTCGAGCATTGTTTCAATGTCGATGCCTTTATACAGACAATAAATGCAAGCCGCACAGAATGCATCGCCGGCACCAACGCTGCCCTTAATGTAGCCTGATGGCAATTTGAGAGAAGGAACGGCTGCAAAGTTTCCTTTTGAATCGAGGGCAAATCCACCCTCAGGGCAGTGAATAACGGCAACGTCTTTAACACCGTATTCCATAAACATCTCCAGAGTTTTGCGGATGTTATCTATGTTGATGCTACCGTCGGCATTGCGTGGTTCAAGTCCCGACACGCCGCCGCCCTCGGTTTCGTTCATTATTGCATAATCGCAATATTTTAGAGCAGGAACAACCTTTTGACGGAACTTTTCGGAAGTGTCGCTCACAACGTCGATAGAAGTTTTGATGCCTTTTTTTTGAACTTCTGCCAAAAGTCTTGCCATTGCAGTGCCATATTCGGGGTCTTCTTTGTCGAACTGGTCAAGAAGAAGAATGTAGCCAATGTGGAATATGCGGCAGTCGAGGGAGTCAACGTCAATGTGAGCAGAGGAAAAAATCTTGTTGGCACCTCTGTCGTGGAAAAAGGTACGAATGCCTGTTGATTCAACACTCATAACGTCGCTGTAGCTTGTGGGGGCATCGGTTGTTACTTTAACGGCGTCTGTGTTGATGCCGTATTTTTTCATCTGGTCAACAACATATTGACCGTTGTCATCATCACCAACCATGCCACAGGCAGAAATACGAATTGTATCGTCAATTTTGGCAATGTCGATAGCTGTGTTGGGCACGCAACCGCCAACCGCTCTTGACGAAGAAGTGATATTGGAAAGCATTGTCTCTTTGGGATACTGGTCGATAATTTTAACATTGTCGGTCAAAATGTTACCCGCCAAAACTATGCCATTGTCTGTAATTGTCTGATTCATTCTAAACACACCTCATTTTAAATGGAAATTCTATGAAATAATTATACAACATAAATTAATATTTGTAAAGTCACTTTATCACAAAAAACACTTTTTCAAATTATACAAGCGAAGAAAATGACAAAACAAAAATTATCTGATAAAGTCTTGACTAAAAGCTTTTTTTAAGTTATAATTGGTATGTTGTTTCAATATTTGCTGGTGTGGCTCAGTCGGTAGAGCAATTGATTCGTAATCAATAGATCGTCGGTTCAAGTCCGATCACCAGCTTTAGAAAAACCGCAGATTCTGATAAGATCTGCGGTTTTTCTAACTAAATCCGTCTTGTGACGGAATAAATGAAATCGCCTGCGGCGGATAAAAGACGGATTTGATTTCATTGTGAACAAGGTAAACGATTTCATTATTGAATTATTTAAAGGAATGTTACGAGACACAGTATTGGCTCGAACTTATGCAAAGAGCCGGACTCATTATATTTACAAACTATTTTGACTTACAGAATATTCAGAAATTTAGCATATGCTTCATCCCATTCAGCACTGTTTTCGGGTGAATACACCTTAATATCGGACGAATCTTTGATGATTTGTCTGGCTTCTTTAATATCTTTTATGTCACCGGAAGCAATGAGCTGAACTGCAACGTTGCCAAGTGCTGTTGCTTCAACAGGACCTGCAGAAACATCTATGTTACATGAAGAAGCTGTCATCTGACAAAGAATTGCCGCATTGGTGCCGCCACCAACAATGTGAATACCTTTAAAATCTTTGCCTGTGATTTTAGCAAGATTCAAAAATGCGTGGCGGTATTTGAGAGCAAGGCTTTCGTAAATACAACGTGAAATTTCGCCGATGGTCTGGGGTACATACTGGCCTGTCTTTTTGCAATAATCCTGAATTTTCCTGGGCATATTGCCGGGTTTGCCAAATTCGGGATAGTCGGGATCAACGAAGCACTGGAACGGTTTTGCTTCGGCTGCCAATGCTGCCAGTTCTCCAAAGCTCAGGTCGTTACCCTGCTTTTGCCAGTCTCGGCGTGCTTCCTGAATAAGCCAGAGACCCATAATGTTGGTAAGATAACGAATTGTGCCACCATAGCCACCCTCGTTGGTGTAGGAAGCTTTGAGACCTTCCTCACTGATGAGAGGTTCTTTGAGCTCTGTGCCAAAAAGTGACCAAGTGCCGCAAGACACATATACAAAATCGTCTTCGGTGGTGGGAACAGACACAACAGCCGATGCGGTGTCGTGACCGCCAACTGCTATAACATTTACGGGCTCAACAGAGAGTTCTTCGCAAATTTCGGGACTGAGCTTACCAAGAATCTCGCCGGTTTCGATAATATCACAGAGAATGTCGGTGGGAATGTTGAGAGCAGAGAGAAGGTCTTTATCCCATGTGCGTTTTGCAGGGTTAAGCATTTGTGATGTGGAAGCGATGGTGTATTCACTCTTTTTAACCCCGGTCAAAAAATAGTTTAAGAGGTCGGGAATAAAGATGAGTTTGTCGGCTCTTTTGAGAAGATCCGCTTTATATTTTGCAAGGTAATATAATTGAAAAAGTGTGTTGAAATTGAGAATCTGGATGCCGGTTTTGCCATAGAGTTCATCTTTGCTGATTTCTTTAAACACTTCTTCGGGAATATTGTCAGTGCGTGCGTCACGATAATGAACGGGGTTTCCTATGAGGTCACCGTTTTCATCAACAAGACCAAAATCAACGCCCCATGTGTCGATGCCGATAGAATCAAAACCACCGGCCAGACGTGCTTTAACTATGCCCTGCTTTATCTGATCAAAAAGATAGAGAATGTCCCAATAAAGAGTGCCTCTGACACTTACACCGTTATTGGGAAAACGGTGGATTTCGTCTAAGGTTATTTTGCCATTGTCGAGAGTGGCTATGATGCCTCTGCCGCTTGATGCGCCAAGGTCGAATGCAAGAACTTTTTTCATAGAGATTGATTCCTTTCTTTATTCTGTTACGAGTTTAACATTGTTATCTTTTAAAGCTTCTATCAATTCTTCATCGGGTTCTTTGTCGGTTATCATATAGTCGATATCGGCAAAAGAAGCAAGCTTTGCAAAGCTCACCCTGCCCACTTTTGCACTGTCGCAAAGGAAGAATTTGTTTTCGGAGTTGGCAAGCATATTCATTTTTATGCCACATTCCTGCTCGTTACTTTCCAGAATGCCAATTTCTTTGGCGATGCCTTTTGCTGAGAAAAACATTTTGTTGGCGAAATATGACTCCTTTATGCTTCGCTCTGCTAAGGTGCCCACAAAAGACTGATTTGCACTCACAATTCCTCCAACAGAAATGAGCTTTATGTGTTCGCAGGAAGAAAGCTCTGCCACAACACGAAGTGAATTGGTTATGACAGTGATATTTTTAAGCTTTTTAAGCTCTTTTGCCATAAAAAATGTGGTTGTTGAAGCATCGAGGAAAATTGTGTCTCCCGAGAAAACAAAGCTTGTAGCAATGGCAGCAATTTTTTGTTTGGCTTCAACATTTGTTGATTTTCTTTTTTCCAAAGAAAGCTCATAGGTTGTGCCGTCAATTGGAACTGCACCGCCGTGAGTACGTCTTAAAGATTCATTTTTTTCGAGCTTTTCAAGGTCACGCCTGATAGTTTCTTCGGTCACGCTAAGATTTGACGCTAACTTACTTACTGTTACAGCACCCTCTTTAAAAAGTTCGTCGAGTATGTATTTTTGTCTTTCGGGGGCAAGCATTATATCACCTCATTTTTATAACTATAAAACAACGCAGAAGCTAAAACCAATGAGTGTTCAGTTTCTGCGTTTGTTTTCAAATTATTTACTTCTTGATGATGCGAACCTTAGCTCCATTCTTTAAACCTGCGGAGTTGGCATCATCGGTATCGATGTGCATTTCTACATTGAAATCGTCACGCACTCTGACCTGTACACCATAAAATCTTGTGGGTTTAATTCCTTCTATTTCCACGTCTACATAATCGTTATCGGAAATACCGTGGTCTTTGGCATATTCCGGAGTGAGGTGTATGTGACGGTTGGCAATGATAACACCTTCTTTGAGGTATACACTGCCCTTTGGTCCAACAAGCACAAGACGTTCACTGCCCTTAATGTCACCCGAGGGTCTTACCGGAGGGCTGACCTTGAGAGTGAAAGTGTCGGTGCGGGAAATTTCTACCTGAGTGTTTTTTCTGACAGGTCCGAGCACTCTGACCTTTTCGATAGATTTGAGTGATGGACCAACAAGTGTTACAAACTCTTCGGAAGCATATTCTCTTCCCATAAGATATTTGCTTACTGTCAGCTCATATCCTTTGCCAAACAGTGTGTCGAGATCTTCACGTGAAAGGTGAACATGACGCTGAGAAACGCCAACCTTTATTTCGCCGTTCATCTCGGAAACAACTTCTTTAATTGTGTCCTGAATAAGTTTTATATCGTACAATTTAGTTACCGCCTTTCGTAACCGGTTACAAACTCTGAAATTTTTAGTTTAGCTTTCCATGTCAAAAAACTTTGTTACTTCAGAGTGAGGATTTGCTATTACCTCTCTGCCATATATTTTGCCAATACGCTCGGCTGCTGCTTCTCCGGCATCAATTGCCGAGTCCACTGCAGACACACTGCCTGCAATAATGATGGTAACGAGTCTACCACCGAGACGCTTTTCGGAGTGAATGAGACGAACGTCGGCAGCTTTAACCATTGCATCAAGACCTTCGATTGCGGCAACTAAGCCCTCAATTTCCAAAAGACCGATAGCTTCTGTCATTATTCGTCACCCTCCTTTGGCAAAAAGCTCTTGGGAAGCTTTTTGTTGTATTTATCTCTGTTGATATCCATAAGATAACCCATTTTTTCTACCGTGTCGGCAGGACGGGCTATTATGTGATGTACTATGTATCTGTTTTGTGATTTGGCATAGCTTACTGCAGCATCAACCGCTGCTTCAACAGCTGCAACATCGCCCTCCATTTTTACCACCATAATAAGTGGTACAGGAAAACCCGGTGCAAACGGACGGTTACGGTCGAAAGCGATGATTTTGACATCAGCCGCTTTTGCCGCAATATCTGCCACTCTTACTGCTGTGGAAAAGCTATACACTTCTATCATTCCAAGTGCTTTCATTAGAACACCTCGCGTGGGTTATTTTGTTATCATACAATGTGAAGTCCGTCTGCCATTACACATCTTCTCTGACGGGTAAAGGAGTGAGTTGCTGTGAGACCTTCTCCGGTTGGTCCGGCAATTGTGAAGGTTGTGTAGCCTTCGCCGCCAACACCGATGCCTGCATATGACGGAGCATTTTTAACAAAGATTGTTGTTTCAACTGCTCTTGCAAATGCTGTGAGACGGTCTACATTTTTTGAATGAATGTGAGCCGAATGACGGCATCCATGCTCTGCCTTAACAGCCATTTCTATTGCTTCTTCAATATTGTTTACTCTGACAATGGCAAGAATGGGCATCATCATTTCAACCTGAACAAAGGGGTGATTTTCGGGAGTTTCACAAATGATAAGACGGGGGTCTGCATCTATGCCAAGTTCTTTAAGGAAAAGACCTGCGTCTTTGCCAACCCATTTTTTGTTGATGGAATATTTACCGTCTTTTTCAACGAGCGCAACCTTAACCAATTTGTCTACCATATCGCCTTTGAGGAGATATGCACCGTTTTTGGTCATATTGTCGATGAGCTCATCGGCAATTGAAGAAAATGCAAAGCATTCTTTTTCGGCAATACAGGGAAGGTTATTATCAAAGCTTGCACCCTTAACGATGTCGGAAGCAGCTTTTGCAATGTCGGCTGTGTCGTCAACGATAACAGGGGGATTACCTGCACCGGCACCAATTGCTTTCTTACCTGAAGAAAGAAGTGTGCGCACAACGCCGGGGCCGCCTGTTGCAACGAGCATTTTAACATCGGGACATTCCATCATCATTTTGGATGTGTCCATTGTGGGTTTTTTAACGGAAACAACGAGGTTTTCGGGACCGCCTGCAGCAAGAATTGCACGGTTAACAAGGTCTACTGCATAGTTGGCAACCTTGCAAGCGTTGGGGTGAGGATTGAAAACAACTGCGTTACCGCCGGCAATCATACCCATTGTGTTACAGAGAACTGTTTCACTGGGGTTGGTGGAAGGGGTTATGCTTCCAATGATTCCAAAAGGAGCCATTTCTATGAGAGTGAGACCGTCGTCGCCTGTCATAACAGATGGCTGAAGGTCTTCTGTGCCGGGAGTTTTGTTGGCAACAACCTGATGTTTGATAATTTTGTCTTCTACTCTGCCCATTCCGGTTTCGTCAACGCCCATACGAGCCATTACTTCAGCTTCTTCGAGGGTGAGCTTACGGATATTGGATATCATTTTTTCTCTTTGAGCAACAGTGTATGATCTGTATTGTTTGTAGGCTTTTTTTACAGCGTCGAGTGCTTCTTCCATTGTTTCAAAAACGCCGAGCTGTTTTTTGTCTTCTGATTTTGCCGGAGCTTCCTGAGCACTTTTTAATACGCTCTCTACTATCTGGCTGATATACTTTTCGTCTATCATGGTCACACGTTCCTTTCGTTACAGTAGTTTATATAATGTTTTGCCATGTTTCTTTGTCGGGGTTGGCAATAACAGAACTATCAAGATACATTGATGTTTCTTTGAGACGCTCTTTCACGGTGTCGATAGCTGCCTGAACTGCGGCAACTTCACCTGTGATGAGCATATAGGATTTTCCGCACATGCCCTTTGCTATGCGAAGCTCTATGAGCTGAACCTCTGCCGTTTTGGATGCAATATCTGCGGCAACAATGATTGATGCTGCACTATAGGTTTCGAATACACCAAGAGCAGACGGGTCTTTGACCTCTGTGGCACCGTAGATTGCAGGAAAAATTGAATCTTCGGGATTGCCAAGAACAAAGGAGTCGACAAGCTTTGCCGGATACTGAGTCTTCGATGCCTCAACTGCGGCATTTACTGCACTGAGTTCTCCCTGAATGAGAGCTATGTATTTGCCGGGACAAACAACGTGGGCTTCAATAAGCTCAACATCGGCTGTTTTAACCATAAGGTCGGCAGCAGTGATGCCTGTGGCAACGGTAAGGTACTCTACCATTCCAAGTGCTTTGCTCATTTATTGTCACTCCTTTTTCTGATAATTATATACATATCGGTTGCAGCAATAACTGCACCGTCGATTGACGAATGAACGTCGGCTCCCAGCTTTCCTTCGGTTGTGGCTATAAGCTGCCCCTTGGTGACCTTATCGCCTTTTTTAACAATTGGCGATGCAGGAGGGCCAATGTGCTGGTTAAGCATAATTTTGACCTCTTTGAATGAGGGAACCTTTTCGTCGAGGGTTGCCGGAACGTAATATCCGGTTACGCCAAGGCGTGAACGCAGACGGTTCATCTGAACCTGTTTGTAATTTCTGTCGGGGGATACTCCGGTAAATTTCGGCTTTTCGGGAGCTGTTACACCTTGCTTTCTGAGTTCGGCTCTCACCTTATTGATTATTGAACGGGGTGAGAGGTCTTGAGGGCAGGAATAAAGCTCACAAAGACCGCACTGTGAACAATAAAACGAATTAAGCACAGCCTCGGAGTCGGAATCCATACCTTTGGTCACAGCTCTCATAAAAAGATGGGGCTCAATGGGATAACCGAGCAGATTTCGCGAGCATAGGTCGGTGCACGAACGGCACTGACAGCAAATGCTCATTGCCTTGCGAATGTTTATTGCAGGGTTTGCAAGTCGTTTTTGTATTATTGGACTGTTTTTTGGAAGAACCAAAATTGCATTAAGCTTTTTGGTTATGGGGTCGTTTGGATAAACAACATTTCCGGTCATAAGACCGCCGCCCAGATACATACAATCGTCTGATTTTTCGCCGCCGGTGAGGCTTATTGCCTCTTTAACTGTTATGCCAACCGGAACCTTAAAGGTGCCGGGATTTTTGATTTCACCGGTTATGGTGATGTATTTGTCGGTTACGCTTTTGTCTTCTTCGATTGCATAGTAGGTGTTGAGCATGGTTTCTACGTTATACACTATCACTCCCTCGGTTATGGGGAGCTTGCCGGGTTTTACAACCCTACCGGTAGATTCGTAGATCAATATTATTTCATCTCCCACCGGATATACCTTTGGCAGGAGGGATATTCTGAAGTCAGGGAAAGATGGCAGGTAATAGTTTACCTGATCGATTGCTTCCTTATAGGAAGGCTTTAGTGCAATTACAACCTGCTTTGCGCCAACGGCTTCTTTAACGTGGGTAAGAGCGGTCATAATTTCAAATGTGTAGGTTGCGAGGAGCTGACGGTGAAGCTTAAAAAGCGGTTCACATTCGGCACAGTTGAGGATTATGGTGTCGGCCTTTTCATTGAGCTTGGCATATGAGGGGAATCCTGCACCGCCTGCACCAATGATGCCGTGAGATTTCATTATTGATGATAACTGTTCGAGCTTCAACTGCACTCACTCCTTTCGCTGAAATTTGATTTGATGATTATCAGAGCTGGTCAACAATGCCCACAATTGCTGCGTCTACGGGTGAATTTTCCTGATTGCAGCCGATTCTTGCGGCACTGCCTGTGGCAACGAGAACAATTTCGCCAATTCCGGCACCAACGTTATCGATTGCTACGATTGTGCTTGCCATACCCATTTCTTTTATGGGTTCAACAATCATAAATTTGTTACCAATGAGGTTTTCGTTTTTACGTGTGGAAACAACGCTTCCTTTAACCTTACCTATGATCATTGGAAAATCTCCTTTCAAGTGAATGTTCGGCAGGGCAAGCAAGGATGCCGCCCTGCCGTCACTTTTTGTGCATTTTATCTGCCCGATAAATTATTTAATAGAAGGCAGAATTTTCTCAACATCTGCGTGAGGTCTGGGGATAACGTGTGTAGCGATGATTTCGCCGAGTTTAGCAGCGGTTGTGCCACCAGCCTGAACTGCAGCATTAACAGCACCAACGTCACCTCTTACCATAACGCTTACGAGACCGGAACCGATTTTTTCTGTTCCAACTAAAACTACGTTTGCAGCTTTGAGCATTGCATCAGCTGCTTCGATAGCAGCAACAAGACCTCTTGTTTCTACCATACCTAATGCTTCCTGTGCCATTTTAATTTCCTCCTTTTTTT
>SVJL01000067.1 GCA_015068985.1 Oscillospiraceae bacterium | reverse complement strand
GCCGAAGGCAAGATAAGCACAAATGAGCGAAGAAATGCATATGTTTGGCAGATTAGCAGAAAATATTGAATTATTCCTTCATAGCATCCATCTTAATATGAATGTTGTGATAATATAAAACAAACGCCCATTCAGCTATATAAGCTGAACAGGCGTTTATTTTGTTATCTCTGCTCCAATGGAACATATGTTTTAGATTTGTTTTTGCAAAGACTCTTATATGCCGGACGGATTATTCTTCCGCCGCAAAGAACTTCTTCAATTCGGTGTGCACACCAACCGGCGGTTCTTGAAATCGCAAAAATGGGGGTGTACATTTCGGTTGGTATATTCAAAGTGTTATACACAAATCCTGAATAGAAATCAACGTTTGCACACAAATCCTTGCCGCTTCCTTTAACATCGGCAAAAACCTGTGGAGCAAGCTTTTCAACACGGTTGTAAAGGTCAAATTCGGCATCCAGACCTTTTTCTTTTGAAAGCTTTTCGGCTTTTGCTTTAAGAATTGTTGTTCTGGGGTCAGAAAGTGTGTACACGGCGTGTCCCATACCATAGATAAGACCGCTCTTGTCGTTTGCTTTTTTTCTGACAATTTTTTCTAAGTAATCATATATCTGACTGTCATTTGACCAGTCGCTAACGTTTTTCATGATGTTATCCATCATTCTTACAACCTGCAAATTTGCACCCCCGTGCTTGGGGCCTTTCAGGGAGCTAATTGCTCCGGCAATTGCAGAATATGTATCGGTTCCCGATGATGACAAAACCCTGCAGGTAAAAGCAGAATTGTTACCGCCGCCGTGCTCTGCGTGGAGCATAAGAGTTGTGTCGAGAACTTCTGCATCAAGTGCTGTAAATTCCTTTGTGGGGTTAAGCATTCTGAGCAGATTCTCCGCTATGCTAAGGTGAGGCTTTGGCTGATGCAGAATAAGACTTTTGTGTTCAAAATGATGCTTCTTTGCACTGTAACCATACACTGCCACAAGCGGCATTCTTGCAATAAGCTGCAAGGATTGACGCATAATATTTTCAATTGTGCAAAGGTCGGGTTCGTCATCATATGAATAAAGCGTGAGCACCGACCTTGCCATTTTGTTCATAATGTCACGGCTTGGTGCTTTAAGAATCATATCTTCCGTAAAATACTCCGGCAGCTCTCTGTTTTCTGCCAGATATTCGCAAAAGGTTTCCAATTCTTCCTTTGTTGGCAGTGTGCCCATAAGGAGCAAATAACAAATTTCTTCAAATCCGAATCTTTTGTCTATTCCTGCATTTTGCAAAAGGTCGTTAATATCGTAGCCTCTGTAGGCAAGTTCGCCCTCAATTGAGGTTTTTTCATCTTCACTCACAACATATCCGTGAACTTCACTAATGTTGGTGAATCCGGCGAGCACGCCAGAACCATCTTGGTTTCTCAAACCTCTTTTTATGTTAAAGCGGTTATATTCTTCTGGTGCAATGGCGTAAAAATCTTTGGCTTTTTGAGTCAGTTCATCCATTCTTGTGTTGATATTTTTCATTTTCTCACCGTCCATAAATAATTATATTTTGAATTATATCACAATTATTATTGCAAATCAATAGTTTTGCATTTTTAGTTCTATTTTAGACAAAAAATTCATAAAATGGCTTATATAGCTTGTTACATTTTTTTGTTGTTTGATGGGGGATATATTAAAAATGAAAGTTTTCTTTGTCAAACTTGCATTTTTGGCGTTGGTTTTAATTGTAATTCCGGTTATTCTGATTTTGATTCTGAATAATAATAACACAAAAGATTCAAAAATCATATCGGTTTATGACGAAAGCACCAAAAAAATTATGAAGCTTAATCTGGAAGATTATATTATAAATGTTGTTGCCTCAGAAATGCCTGCTTCGTTTTCGGAAGAGGCTCTTAAGGCTCAGTCTGTTGCAGCCAGAACCTATGCAATAAGAAAGGTCAACAAAGATGCGCCCGAACACAACGGAGCAGACCTTTGCACCAACTATGCTCACTGTCAGGCATATTCCCATAAGAGTGTTCTTAAAGATAATTGGGGCAAGAATTATAGCTCTAATATTGCAAAAATCAAAAAGTGCGTTGAAGCAACAAAGGGGATGTATTTGTCATATAATGGCTCGCCGGCTAATTGTGTTTTTCATTCGTGCAGCGACGGCAAAACAGAAAATGCAGCCGATGTGTGGGGCGGTGCCTTTTCATACCTTGTGAGTGTGGAAAGTCCGGGTGATATTGAGAAAAAAGATTTTATAACCGAGGTTTCAGTGCCTTGTTCGGAATTTTTGACCAAACTAAAGTCTGAGTTTGAATCATTCGGTGACGTAACAGAGCTTTCAATAGGAGATGTAACTCTTAGCGAAGGCGGCAATGTTAATTACGTAACAATTTGCAATCAAAGTATAAAAGGAACCGACATCCGCAGAATATTCGGTCTAAAATCAACAGCCTTCACCGCCGTCTGTAACAACAGCACCGTAACATTTACAGTGCGTGGCAACGGTCACGGTGTTGGAATGAGTCAATACGGAGCAAATTATATGGCAAAATGCGGCAATAGCTTTTCTGAGATTCTTTTTCATTATTACCCCGGCACAAAATTGGAAACAGAGTATAAATTAAGCTAAAAATGTTCACCCTATAACTGAGGTGTTCATATGAAAAAATTAAAATACTTTTTTTCGGGCAACAAAGGTGCCTACAGAATGTTATACAGCTTGTGTATCTTGCTTTTGTCGGTTATAACCGTGGCAATAACGGCAAACTATGAAGAAAAATCGGATAACACTCAACCTGTGCAGGAGGAATCCTTTAGCGAAGAGCCAACCTTCAGCGAAGAAGAAGTAAAGGCTGCACTAAGCTCTATTACAGAGCAAAGCACAGCCCGCGAAAATGAAGTTGTTAAAATTGAAGATGAGCAGGAGACCGAAGAAATAATTCCGTCTTCTGAGGAGCTTTCTTTTGAACTTCCGGTTTACGGTAAGGTAATCAGACCCTACAGCACCAATGAGCCGCTCTATAGCAAAACAATGGACGATTGGCGTATTCACGAAGGGGTAGACATTGCCTGCCCGTTTGGAACAGAGGTTTATGCATCGGAGTCGGGCACCGTGAGCGAATGTGGCTACGATATCAATCTCGGTTATTTTGTTAAAATAGAGTCCGGAAGCTTTGAGTGTGTCTACACTTCTCTTTCAGGCAAAATTCCCGTCAATAAAGGCGACACAGTCCACAAGGGACAAATTATAGGCACAGTTTCCGACTCTTGCATATCGGAAATATGCGACGAGCCTCATCTTCACTTTGAAATGAAAGAAAAGGGCGTAAAGGTTAACCCTGCTGATTATCTTCTTTTTCCCTGACTTCCTCAATTTTTTTGAGATATCTTATTGCTTCCGAAACGTTTTTAACAGGCAAAAGCTTAATGCCGTCTTTTTTTGATACGGAAGCGGCGTTAGCAGCAGGCAAAATGCAATATTCAAAGCCCAGCTTTGCTGCCTCTGCAATTCTTTGGTCGCAAAAGCTTATTGAACGCACTTCGCTGGTGAGACCAACCTCGCCCAAAATAATTGTTTTGGAGTCGATAACAAAATTTTTGAAGTTGGATGCAATGGCTGTTATAACTGCAAGGTCGGTTGCCGTTTCAACAATCTTGATACCACCAACAACATTAACATACACATCCTGATTTTGCATCGGAAATCCGAGCTGCTTTTCGAGAATTGCTGTAAGAAGCACAGCTCTTGAAAAATCAATTCCCGTTGTCATTCGGCGTGGATTACCAAAGCCGGTAGGGGAGCATAGTGCCTGCACCTCTGCCATAATTGGTCTTGTACCCTCAAGGGTGCACACAACCGTTGAACCCGAAACGTTTTCGGGACGCCCGTCCAGTAGCATCTGCGACGGGTTTTTTACTTCCGAAAGACCTTTGTCGAGCATTTCAAAAACGCCAATCTCATTTGTTGAGCCAAATCTGTTTTTAACTGTTCTCAGAATTCGGTAGCTCTGTGTTCTTTCTCCCTCAAAATACAGCACACAGTCCACCATATGTTCGAGCACTCTCGGGCCGGCAATGCTGCCTTCCTTTGTTACGTGACCAACAATAAACACAGCAACGTTGTTTTCCTTTGCATAACGCATAAGATGATGGGTTGCTTCTCTCACCTGAGTCACGCTTCCGGGTGCCGACGAAATATCTTCTTTAAACACCGTCTGAATAGAGTCAATAATCATAATCTCCGGTGCAAGCTCTTTTGCAGTCGATAGTATTGAGTTCAGCTCAGTTTCGGCAAGAATGAGAAGATTTTCGTTTGTGATGCCAAGTCTGGACGCACGGATTTTAATTTGCTCCGACGATTCCTCTCCCGAAACATAGAGCACATTTTTGTTTGCAGAAATTTTGTCGCAAATCTGAAGCAGAAGAGTGGATTTTCCTATTCCCGGATCACCACCCACAAGCACCAGCGAGCCTTTAACAACTCCGCCTCCCAGAACTCTGTCGAGCTCGCCAATTCCGGTCAGCATTCTCTGGGAGTCGTTTGATGCAATTTCCGAAAGCTTTTGAGGCTTTTGCGGCATTTGCAATTTTTCTGTTTGGATGCTGTAGCGTGAAGCCGCAATTTCTTTTTCTTCATTAAAGGTATTCCAGTTGCCGCAGGAGGGGCACTTTCCAAGCCATTTTGGCGAAGAGTGACCGCATTCACAGCAAACATATTTTAATGACTGTTTCATTATATGTAATCCTTTCCGGTGTGTTATTCACAATTTAATTTTCACACTATGTAACTCAGGGGCAAAAATTAATACCCCTGAGTTTGATTATACAATATTTTGCTTGCATTGTAAATCATTTTTTTGCACTGTTGTTTTCTGTTGCATTGCCGGTGTTGTTTTGTTCTGTGCTGTTTGTGCCACTGTCGCTGTTTGTCATATCATCCAAAGTGTTTTCAACTCCGTCTTTAATGTCGGTTGCACCGTCTTTGATGTCTTCCTTAAGGTTGTTGGTGTTTTCGTCAACGCTGTTATTCATCGTGTCGTTTGCGGAAGGATTGTCACCCTCAGGATTAGATGAGCAGGCTACAAACGAGCAGATAAGAGCTGTCGATAAAATTGCTGTGATCAAAAGATTTTTTAATTTCATAATTAACATCTCGCTTTCAAATATATTATTGCACTGTTTTAAATTTTAATGCATAGGTTTTTTGTTGTTTTTCAATGAATTTTAAAAAAATTATGACTTCAAATGATGTGCAATAGTGCTGCTAACGAAGCAATTGTTGTTTTTTGAATAACCGGTTGTTTGGAATATCGTCAATTGTAGCTACGGCAAATACTCCTTTGAATGAAATCAAGGCTTTAAAATTCTTGACATAGGGCATATATTATGGTAAAATTATTAAGACTATGTATGTGTTACCAAATTAATATAAACGGAGTGTTACAATATATGAAAATCAGTCTGAAAAATGCGTTTGTTTACACAGAAAACGGATTTAAAAAAGATTCTTTTAGCATCGACAATAATAAAATTGTCCCTTTTTGTGATTCCGAAGATTTTTCTGTTTACGACTGTGACGGATTATATATTTTTCCCGGCTTTGTTGATGTTCATGTCCATCTGCGCGAGCCGGGTTTTTCATACAAAGAAACAGTTGTCTCCGGCACAGATGCGGCAGTGCGCAGCGGCTATACTGCGCTTTGCACAATGCCAAACCTTAATCCTGTGCCCGATAGCTTAGAGAATTTGAATCTTCAGCTCGAGCTTATCAAAAAAGGTGCTAAATGCAAGGTTGTACCTTTTGGTTCCATAACAGTTGGCGAAAAAGGCGAAACCCTTTCGGCAATGGAAGATATGGCAGAGTTTGTTATTGGCTACTCCGATGATGGCAGAGGTGTTCAAAGCGAAGCAATGATGCGCACTGCAATGGAAAAGGCAAAGAAGCTTTCCAAAATCATCAGTGCTCACTGCGAAGACAATTCTCTTCTTAATGGCGGAGTTATTCACGATGGCGAATTTGCCAGATCCAACAATATTCCGGGCATCTGCTCCGAAAGTGAATATGGCCCCATAGCCCGTGATGTTGAGCTTGTTCGCGAAATCGGCGTTTCCTATCACGTGTGCCACATTTCAACCAAAGAAAGTGTAGACATTATCCGCAAAGCCAAAAAAGACGGAGTCAACATCACCTGCGAAACAGGACCTCACTATCTTGTTCTTAATGATATGCAAATCAAAGACGAAGGACGTTTCAAAATGAATCCGCCCATAAGAAGCGAAGAAGACCGCATTGCCCTTGTTGAAGGCCTTGCCGATGGCACAATCGATATGATTGCAACCGACCACGCACCCCATAGTGCCGAAGAAAAATCAAAAGGTCTCCTTGGCAGTGCAATGGGGGTTGTTGGTCTCGAAACAGCTTTTCCTGTGCTCTATACCGAGCTTGTTAAAAAAGGAATAATAACCCTCGAAAAGCTCGTTGAAGTTATGAGCACCAATCCACGCAAACGCTTTTTCCCAGACGATACAAACGTTGATTTGTGTGTGTATGATTTAAGTCAGAGCTACACTGTCAACCCCGAGAATTTTGCCACAATGGGCAGAAGCACTCCCTTTGAGGGCAGAGAGGTTCTTGGTAAATGTGTTCTCACTGTTTGCAATGGCGAAATAAAATACGATGCAATAAAATAAAAGAGGTGTAATTTGATGCTGCAAAGCTTGTTTGAAATTAAAGAAAACATTAAAATTGCCGATGGAGTGTTTAAGATGGTGCTCAAAGGCGACACATCTCACATAACTTCATCAGGTCAGTTTATAAACATTAAACTCGATGGTCTTTTCTTAAGGAGACCGATCTCTGTTTATGATTACGACTCCGAGACCGTAACCATTATCTATAAGGTTGTCGGAAAAGGCACAGAAATTCTTTCTCAAATGAAAGACGGCACCCTCGACATTTTAACCGGTCTTGGCAATGGCTACACAATATCTTCACAAACCAAGAGTGCATTGCTTCTTGGCGGCGGTGTTGGTGTGCCTCCGCTATATAATCTTGCCAAAAAGCTTTTGGAAAGCGGCAAAGAGGTTGTGGCAATTCTTGGCTTCAATTCAAAGGCAGATGTGTTTGCCGAAGAAGAATTTAAAGCTCTCGGCGTAAAAACCATTGTAACAACTGCCGATGGCAGCTACGGCATAAAAGGCTTTGTGACCGATGCTATAGAGGGCATTAGCTATGACGAATTTTATACTTGCGGCCCCGAACCGATGCTCAAAGCGGTGTATGATGCAACCACCACAACCGGTCAGTTTTCCTTTGAAGAAAGAATGGGATGCGGCTTTGGTGCTTGTATGGGTTGCAGCTGCAAAACAAAATATGGCAACAAACGTATATGCAAAGATGGCCCCGTGCTTGTAAAGGAGGAAATAATATGGTAGATTTAAGCGTTAATTTGTCCGGTCTTGAATTGGACAACCCCATAATCCCCGCTTCGGGCACCTTTGGCTACGGCTACGAATATGCCGAGCTTTTCGACATAAACATTCTTGGCAGCTTCTCGTTTAAGGGCACAACCCGTGACGAACGCTTTGGCAATCCCACCCCCAGAATCGCCGAGTGCGAAGCCGGAATGATTAACTCCGTTGGTCTTCAGAACCCCGGCGTTGATGCAGTAATTGCCCATGAGCTTCCAAAGCTTGCAAAGGTGTTTAACAAAAAGGTTGTTGCCAATGTTGGCGGATTTTCTGTTGATGAATATGTTGAAGTTTGCTCAAAGCTCGACTCTGAGGAGCAGGTTGGCATAATAGAGGTTAATATCAGTTGCCCCAATGTTCATGGCGGCGGCATGAGCTTTGGCACAAGTGCCAAAGATGCTCAAAAGGTTACCGAGGCAGTTAAAAAGGTAACAACCAAGCCTGTGTATATAAAACTCAGTCCAAATGTTACCGACATCGTCGAAATTGCAAAAGCCTGTGAAGCAGGCGGTGCCGACGGTATTTCGCTTATCAACACTCTTTTGGGTATGAGAATCAATTTAAAAACTCAAAAACCCGTTATTGCCAACAAGATGGGCGGTTTTTCAGGCAATGCAATTTTCCCCGTTGCCCTAAGAATGGTTTATCAGGTCTATGAGGCTGTTTCAGTTCCCATAATTGGCATGGGCGGCGTATCCTCTGCAGAAGATGTTATCGAAATGATGCTTGCAGGTGCAACCGGAGTTCAGGTTGGTGCAGCCAACCTCATTAACCCTTATGTGTGCCAAGACATCATAAACGACTTGCCACAGGTTATGAAAAAATATAAAATAGATAGCTTAAAAAATATTATAGGAGGTGCTCACTAATGGGCAAAGATGTTATTATTGCTTGTGATTTCGACAGCAAACAAAAAGTATTGGATTTTTTAGATTTGTTTACCGACAAAAAACCTTTTGTTAAAATCGGTATGGAGCTTTTCTATTCCGCAGGTCCCGAAATTGTCAGCGAAATAAAAAAACGCGGTCACAAAATTTTTCTCGACCTTAAGCTTTGCGACATTCCAAACACAGTAAAAAAATCTATGTCGGTTCTTGCAGAACTTGGCGTTGATATGTGCAATGTTCACGCATTCGGCACAAAGGCTATGATGGAAGCCGCAATCGAAGGTCTCACCAAAGAGGGCAAACAGCGTCCTCTTCTTATTGCAGTAACTCAGCTCACATCAACCAGCGAAGAACGTATGCAAAGTGACCTTCTCATCAACGAAAAGCTTGAAGATGTTGTTATGCACTATGCAAAAAATGCTGCCGATTCAGGTCTTGACGGTGTTGTTTGCTCACCTCTTGAGGCATCACTTGTTAAAGACAAATGCGGCAAAGAATTTCTCACAGTCACCCCCGGCATTCGCTTTGCCGACGGCGACGTTGGCGATCAGGTGAGAATCACAACCCCCGCCAAAGCAAAAGAAATCGGCTCCGACTATATTGTTGTTGGCCGTCCTATCACTGCAGCCGAAGATCCCGTTGCAGCATATAACCGTTGCGTTGCAGAATTTGTTGGTTAATATATTAAAAATTCAGGAGGAAAAAATAATGGATAAAACAATAATTGCAAAAGATTTGCTTTCAATCAAAGCCGTATTTTTCAGCCCCGACAAACCCTTTACCTGGGCAAGCGGCATTAAAAGTCCCATCTATTGTGACAACCGTCTCACTCTTTCCGATTGTCAGGTAAGAAATGATGTTGAAAACGGCCTTGCTGAGCTCATCAAAGAGTACTATCCCGAAGCAGAGGTTTTGATGGGCACATCCACTGCCGGCATCGCTCACGCTGCCATAACAGCTCACCTTCTCGACCTTCCCATGGGTTATGTGAGAAGCGGTTCAAAAGACCACGGCCGTCAGAACCAGATTGAAGGCAAGCTCGAAAAAGGTCAGAAAGTTGTTGTTGTTGAAGACCTTATCTCCACCGGCGGAAGCGTTATTGAAGTTGTTAACGTTCTCAGAGAAAACGGAGCAGAGGTTATTGGTATTGCAAGCATATTCACCTACGGTATGAAAAAAGGCCTTGACCGTCTTGCAGAAGCAAATGTTATTAACCATAGCCTTTGCGATTTCGACACAATTGCCGATGTTGCAGCAAAAACAGGCTATATCAAAGAGTCCGATGTGGAAAGATTAATCAAATTCAGAAATAATCCCTCCGACGAAAGCTGGATCAATAACTAATTTTTAAGGACGATGCATATGAAACATATGATAGATATTTCCGATATTTCAACCAACGAAATTGACGAACTTATAGAAGTTGCAAACGATATTATAGCAAACCCTCTTGCCTATAGCGAAAAATGCAAAAACAAAAAGATTGCCACCCTGTTTTTTGAGCCCTCAACCCGCACTCGTCTCAGCTTTGAAGCTGCAATGCTGGAGCTTGGCGGCAGCGTGCTTGGCTTTTCTGAGGCGGCATCAAGCTCGGCGTCAAAAGGGGAGAGCATTTCCGACACTGTCAGAGTTGTGAGCTACTATGCCGACATTATTGCTATGCGTCACTTCAAAGAAGGTGCTCCAATGGCAGCATCGCTCAAATCTGAGGTGCCAATCATCAATGCAGGCGACGGCGGTCACAATCACCCAACCCAAACCCTTACCGACCTTCTCACAATCAAGCGTGAAAAGGGCAGATTCGATAATTTAACAATCGGTCT
>SVJL01000066.1 GCA_015068985.1 Oscillospiraceae bacterium | reverse complement strand
TCCTCGGTTTGTTTTAGAACGGATTCCTGCTAACTTACAACATTTATGAGCAAGGTTGTCCGAAAATAGCCATCCGGTTTCGTTACGAACTAATCTCGCAAGATAATGATACCCCTTTGTTTTATGCATGGTATGTTCCCTACATTGCAAGCGCCTATAATGCCAAGCTTGTAGCAGGTGTCACTGACACCACCTTCGGCATCGGCAACCGCATCACAAGAGAGCAGCTTGCCGTTATGGTGCACAGAGCCATAGCAGCCAAAGGAAATCTGCAACAGGTCAATGCCACCGGCGCATTTACTGATTTTGATTTGGTAAGCGATTTTGCCAAAGATGCTGTAGTCTATGTGAACGCTGCAGGCATAATGAACGGTATGGGTGATGGCAGCTTTGCTCCACTCCAGAGTGTAACCCGTGCGCAGGCAGCCAAGGTTATATATGAACTCATCACAAGATTATGATTCGACCGCAAAGGATTGATACAATGAAAAAAATATGCTTTTATTCTCCTCCGTTTCCTCGTGTAAAGTCCTATTATGACATGATTGACATTGCTGCCCAATATGGGCTCAATGCATTTGAGGGTCTGTCAATTATGGAATTTGCACAACCCGATATAGAAGAAGCTAAGAAGATAAGAGAATATGCTGACTCCAAAAATGTCACTTGCCCGTGTCTTTCGGCTTTTGTAAGATTTGCCCATGGCAAAGAAAATGTAGAAAGACTAAAGAGATATGCCGATGTTGCAAAGATTCTGGGCTCGCCATATCTTCATCACACTATAGTCGGTGAATTTGCAGACCCCGGCAAGGTTCTTCCATGCAAGGATGAGCTTTTTGCCGATGGCATCCATGCAGTCAGAGAAGTATATGACTATGCCGAAAGCATTGGCATTAAGACTATATTCGAAGAGCAAGGCTACATATTCAACGGCATCAAGGGCTTTGGCGAATTTCTTGACAATGTCCGCAGAGATGTAGGCGTTGTTGCCGATTTTGCCAATATATACGAAGCCGGAGATGATTTTCTGGATTTTCTGAGTGCCTTCAAGGATAAAGTGGTGCACGCTCATATAAAAGATGTGAGTCTTTCTGCCACCAACCCAAACGGCACAGGTCTTAAGACTCTCGGCGGCAAATTCATGTATGAAGCGCGAGTGGGAGAGGGCGTTGTAAATTTCAAAGAAGCAATGAGAATTTTAGATGATATCGGATATGATGGGTATTATGCTCTTGAATATTCGGCCAAAGATGACAATTCTCCCGACATAGCAAATGCTTTAAATTTTATAGAATCATTTTCGCAATAACTAAGGCTTTATAACACCACACAGTGAAAGGGTGAACAAGATGATAAAAACAAAGAAAATTCTTGCCGTCTTGCTCTGCTTGATGATCAGTATTCAAAGTTTTATTGTATTAGCTGAGACTCCGGCTCAGAACACTCAGGATTATTCCGCATATCCTGAAATTGCAGTAAAGCTTGGCATACTCGATGCAAGCATAATGGGACGATTGAATAAAAACATCACAAGAGGCGAGCTTGTGGCTGCAATTGTACATATGAGAGGGCTTGTAGGTGATGCCGAGAGCATTTTTGCAGATGTGCCCTCTGAGCATCTATATGCCAAAGAAATCTCCTGTGCACATAAAATGGGCTACATCAACGGCTTTGGTGACGGCACCTTCAGACCTGATGAAGAAGCCACCTATGCACAGCTTCTCAAGCTTTTGGTGTATCTGGCAGGCTACAGTGAGCTTGTTGAAAGCGGCTTGAGTGTGGAATCAGTTGCCACAAAAGCCAAAATTTCCAAACACATCAATTTGTCTGCAGCGCCTTCCATCAAGGTAGGTGAAGCAGCTCAGATTTTGGTTGATGTCGGCTCCGAGGTAGAAGCACTTGACATTTCAGGTTTTGTAGATGGTGGCAGCAAATATTCTTCAAACGGCCAAACCATTTTCAATGCCTACCTTGATGTCTACAAAAAAGATGCCATTATCTCCGCAAATGCCAACACAGGTATTTACGAACAGCTCGACCTTGGCGAAAACATGATTATGCTTGGCACACAAAAAATGAAAGATTCAACCGATAATGCATCCAAGCTTATTGGTTGCAATGTGACAGCATATGTGCGTGAGCCAAGAGACGGCAAACCAGAGCTTTTATATGCTCATTTAAATAACGAAAACAAAATAACAAAGATTCCGGCGCTGAAGCTGGATGATTTCAAAGACGGAATCCTTTATTATGTAGATGAAAATGACGAAGACGAAGAAGTCGCCATCAAGCTGTCGTCTGTTGCAGTAATTTACAATGGTGTGCTCACTATGGTGCCTTCTGCTGATGATTTTAAAATAGAAACAGGAAGCATTGAGCTTATCAGCAATGATGGCGACAAAGATATCGATGTTGTTAAAATAGAAAAATACGATAACTATATTGTCGACACATATGACAAAAACAGTAATATTCTTTGGTTCAAGTTCGGCGACGGTATGCTGAATTTTGAAGAGCTTGACAATGTTGAACTCACCTCTTCCAATAATAAGGCATTTGACCTTCGCGAAGTTGGCGAATGGGATGTTGTGTCAGTATGCCAAAGTAAGAACAACGAGCTTGTTAAGGTTGTTTACATAACCGGCGAAGTTGAAGGCAAGGTAACTGCCAAATACAACAAAAAAGACAAAATGTTTGAAATAGACGGCGTTGCATATCATGTTGCCGATGTTTTCATGAACAATTTGTATGACGAAATTTATGTTGGTCAGAGTGCAAGCTTCTATTTTGATATTGAAGGTAAAATAGCAAGCTATAATTTGCTTGGCTATAGTGAAAAGAGATTCTACTATCTTGCAGGCATAGTGGCAGACGGAGGCCTGGAAATTGAAGCAAAAGCCAAGCTTATGGATGAACTTGGCAACATATCAATTCTCCCTCTTGCGTCAAAGGTAGAGCTTGACACAGTGAAAAAAGCTCTGAAGAACTCACTGGAGCTTAAAGAGCTTGTTGCTTTAAAACCGCAGATTATCATAGGCAAACTAAATTCCTCAGGTGAATTGTCCTATATTGATACTGTAGCAGAGGGCGGCAGCCTCAAGGTTCTTAATCCCAGCACAGAGATGCAGTACAAAAAGAACACCATGGTTTTCTATAAGGGTACCTCTCAGGTGTCTGTGAGCAACAAAACCATATATATGTATGTGCCGCAACCGGGCAAAAGAGCACAAGACGACGACTATTATATCCAGAAAATTTCGGGACTTTCCAACAATACCAAGTTTGCCTTTACTGCCTACACCGATGGTGACGGTATCATTGCCGATGCTATTGTGAGAACCCACAACCCCGAATCAGGAGTAAGCTTTGCACAGGACCATGCTCCTGCTATAGTAAATGAGATTTCCAAAGCAATAAACACCAATGGTGATCCCAGCTACAAGGTTTCTGTTTATAACACAAGCGGCAATCTCAATACCTATTACACCGAAGATGAACACACATTCGACGGTCTCACTCTTGAAGGCAAATCATATTTCCCTGCCAAAGGTGATATAGTGAGAGTATCCACCAACAGATATGGCCAAATCCGTGGAATCCAACCTGTGTATTGCGCTGTAAGCGGTGATATAGCAGGCGGCAGCAATCCCAACACATCTGATATCCTTTCTGTATATAGAATTCAGATAGCTTATGCTTACAGTAAGGACGATCACTTTGTAAAAACCACAACCACCAAACCCTTGCCGGAACACCTACACACCGATGCAGGCCTTGAAAATCTCGAACTTAAAAATCTGAGTGTGTATAAAGTTTGTGTATATGACTCCGAAAAAGATTTGATCACAGTGGGCAATGACTTATCTGTGCGTGATTTTATAAGCACCAATGGTTTGGAAGCTTCAAAGATGTTCGTTTTTGAACGATACCTGGAAACAGGAATGGTATGCATTTACAGATAATGTAAGGAGTGATAAATAGTGCGACTAAGGTATAGATTAATTTCTCTTGTTTTAAGCTTTGCAATGCTGTTTTGCGCATCACTTCCCGCATTTGCTGAGTCTGAGCAAACAGACCCACAAATCCAGGAGCAAGCTGTGCAGGCGCAAGATTCACAGCAAGAAGAAGCAGAAATTTTGTTCGTTGAAAATTTCGAATCCTACAATGTAGGTACCACCACCTTCAGCGGTTACGGCGGCAGTGCCAAGACCAATGAATGGAAGGTAGCCACCGATAGCGAAGGAGGTAAGCATCTCAGAATGGTTGTCAAGACTACGAGCGATATGCACTTAGATAAAAACTTCAATGCAGGTGACATCACAGGTCATTTTGTTGTGAGCCTCGATGTAATGTTTGAAGACTACAACAATGTTGTAAAAGCTCTTTTCCTCAAAAGCTCAAGCGGAGCAGAGCTTGGCGTGGTGCGCTTTTTGCCCAACGGCACGCTCACCCTTGCCGATGGATATATTATCGGTAACTACGCCACAGGCAAATTCTACAATCTCACAATAGCTGTCGACACCTCTACTAACACAGCCAACATCTACTTCAATGGTAAAAAAAGAGTGGCAAACACCTCTCTTGGTGACACCCCGTTCACTGATTTGATTATGGTGCGTTTCCATATGAGAGAGGTAAAGGGTTACAGTAATGCTCGCATCGACAACCTTGCCGTTTATTCAGGCAAAAAGCCTTTGGATAACGAAACACTTGACAAATTTATTAATGGCACTGTTGAAGAACCAAAGGCTGATGTTGGTACCACCACAGAGTCCACAGTAAATGTGAATATTGCCAATGTAGTTAAAAATTCAATTGCACTCTATGCTTCAAAGAATTGCGCACTTGTGAGAGGTGCCAAAACCGTAATAAGCGAAGATGCAACCATTATCCCATATTGGGAAGGCGACACCGCTATGATTCCACTCAAGTTCTTTGCCGAGAGCCTTGGTGGAAGTGTCACATGGGATGGCGCTACTTCATCACTGATAATGGACTGCAGCGGCAAAACAGTTAAGCTCAGGTCTGGCGATGCCAATGTAGAAATAGACGGTCAGCCCATCACACTCAGCAAAGCTCCTGCCATCAAGAACGGCACCTCCTACATACCCGCGCTCGATATGTGTGAGCTGCTGGGCTTGTACTGCTTCAGTGATATATCCGACCTTATCATATATGGCACCGATGACCTCGGCTTCACATGGAGCAAAGACGGCGCCACACTCAGGAAGATTGCCGAGAGCTTTATCTATGAGGATGTAGAAGGCGCCGAGATTATAGCCAGCGTTAAGGAAAGATGGCCCAATCAGGGGCACCCTCGCCTTATAATGACCAACGAAAAATTCGAAGCTATTCGCAGCAATCTTGCCTCTGCCAATCCTGACCCTGTATATGTTGCAGCCAAGAAAAAGGTTATTAAAAGAGCAAATGAGTATCTTGTAAAAAAATCATCAGGCTACGAAATCAGAGACGGCGTTCGTCTGATTTATGTATCAAAAGAAATTCAGGATGAGATTCTGGTTTGTGCAATGGCATATCACCTCACCTTGGAAGATAAATATGCAGAGCGTGCATGGCTTGCAATGTATAATGCCAGCTGCTTTGTAGACTGGCACCCCTGGCATATGCTCGATGTTGGTGAGCTTGCACTCGGCGTTGGCCTTGGTTATGACTGGCTCTATCATTGGTTAGATGAGGGTCAGCGCAAAATAATCAAAGACACTCTCGTTGAGCATGGTCTCAACAACATCATAAATGACCACACAGGCAAAGCAGTTCCCGGCAGTGACCACAAAAATCCGCTTCACCGTTCATGGAACTGGCGCGGAGGCAATCCTGTCAACAACTGGCGCTTCATTGCAGGCGGCGGTGTAGCTGTGGCACTTTTGGCAATCTGTGACGAGCTTTCGGGCAAAGACCTTGCCAACTGTGAAATCAGTTTAAAACAGTCCCTTTTGGATATCCGCGAACCCCTCAGCCTCTATGCACCGGGCGGTGCATATCCTGAAGGTCTTGGTTATTGGGGATTTGCAAATCAGTATTATTGTGCTCACATGAGTTCCCTTTTAACTGCAGCAGGCAGTGATTATGGCTATACCGTTGCTCCCGGCCTCAGACACACCACCAACTTTGTTCTTGCGCTCAATGGCTCAAACTCCACCTTCAACTATGGTGACGCAGGCAGAGCTTCCGCAATGATTGAACCCCCCATACTTTACTATGCCGACAAATTCAATGACTACAGTGCTGCTCAGGCAAGAATGAAGAGAATTATGCTTGGTGAGGGCAACAAATTCGACTTCCTCTATTACAATCCAAGATTTTCAAATTCTGAAAACGCAAACAGCGGAAGTCTTGACACATATCTGATGGACTCCGAGGTTTATTCCACAAGAAGCGGACGCGAAGATGATGATATATGGGCATCAATTCACTTTGGTGATAACTTTGCCGACCATGGTCAGTATGACATGGGCACATTCGTTCTCGATGCCATGGGCAGAAACTTCTTCCAAGACCTTGGCTCGGGCAACTATAACCTCCCAAGCCGATTCACCAATAGCTATCGCTACCGTGCCGAGGGTCACAACACCATAGTTATCAACCCTGACCAGGGCGCAGGTCAGATTTTCCAGTCTACTGCACGCATCGATAAGCACGAATCAAAACCTCAGGGCGCATATGCCATAAGTGATATGACCACTGCTTATGCAACATGGGCAACAAGCATGCGCCGCGGTCTCAAGCTCGACAACTACCGCCGCATGGTTACACTGCAGGACGAAGTACGCCTTAAAGAAGTGTCAGATTTTTGGTGGTTTGCACACACAGATGGTAAGATTGAAGTTTCTGAAGATGGCAAAAGTGCATACATTACGATTGATGGCAAAACTTTGCTTGCTGAAATTATAAGTGGTGAAAATGCAGTGTTCAGCGTAACCAAAGCCGTACCTCTTCCAACTTCACCCAAACAGCCTGGTCAGGAAGATGATTCTAAAGTAAACAAGCTCACAATCCATATTCCCGAATGTAAAGACCTTGATTTGGCAGTAACATTCAAATGCTATGATGCAGAATACTCAGCCGACAATTATAACAACACCTTTGTCCCCCTCGACCAGTGGTCAATCCCCGATGGTGAAAATGTTATTCCCTACACATATGCAGATAGCATAACTGTAAACGGCAAACCTCTCGAAGGTTTCGATCCCTATGTTTATGAATATGAAGTTGTGGCAGAGTCTACCGACTATCTGTGGGGCAATCGTGTGGTTACAGGTACTGCCGAAGGCGGTGTAACGGTAAGAGAATCAGGCACATGGAGTGAATATACCACCGTAACTGCCAACAGCATCAACGGTAAAACAGGCAAAGGCTACACCATCAGATTTGTAACCGCTATTCCCGGCGAACCCGTAGGCAAACAACAGGTTAAACCTGTGGGTGTAAAGGCGAGCAGTGTTCCTCAGCCTGAAAATAGCCCCGAAAATTCTATCGACGGCGATTTAAGCACTCGTTATTCATGTCAGGGTATTTGCTGGATCGAATACGATCTGGGCAGTACATATTCACTCAACAGTGTAGCGCTTGCATTCTGGCTTGCATACGAGAGAGTAGGTCAGTTCGACATCGAGATTTCACAAGATGGAGTAAACTACACCAAGGCATTCGATGGCGATGCGCTCAAGATTGACGGCTTTGAAACTCACAACTTGTTTGGTCAAAGCGCAAGATATGTCCGCATCAATATGTATGGTTATAACAATATCAAAACAAACTGGAATTCACTGCTTGATGTGAAATTCTATACTGAGTAATTTAAAGCTTGCAGTGGAAGAAGCACCTTTGTGCTTCTTCCGCTGACTATTTTGCAGCATGGAAGGATGAATAGGCAATGTATGGAGAAGCCGTACTGAAAAATAAAGAACGATTTTTAAACCCTGTGGATATATTATCCACTGGCGAACTGGAAAAATCCATGGAGCGTGCACTTTTGCGCCTTGAAAAAGATGCACATCAATTTGGTGACAAAATGGTGCAGTCAACAGAGGGGATAATTGCAACCAACGAAAGAGGGCATTCATTCAACAGATATATCGCAACCGACAAGGTAACTTGGAAAACAGGCATATGGACAGGACTTTATCACCTTGCCTATCTCTATTCGGGCGATGACACATTTCTCAAAGTTGCCAAAAGCCATCTCAAGCACTACATAGAAGCCTCCAAGCACCCCGAGCTTCACAATGACCATGACACAGGCTTCAAATTCACTCCCTCCTGTGTTGCAGCCTACAAAATCACAGGCGACGAAGAGGCGCGCGAAGCAGCTCTCAGAGCCGCCAAAATCCTTCTTGACCACTGTTGCCCCGTCAACAAATTTGTCATCCGCATAGGAACCAGTGAAATCAAACAGCGCGATCATTATCGTATCCTTGTAGACAGCATGATGAACATAGCTTTGCTTTTCTGGGCATATGAGGAAACAAAAGACGAAGCATACCGCGAGGCGGCAATAGGGCACTATAGCGCCACTGCCAGATATCTGATTCGCCAAGATGGCTCATCATATCATCACTATCAGTTTAATCCCGAAACCTTAGAGCCCATGTATGGCGTAACACATCAGGGACATCGCGATGAATCCTGCTGGTCAAGAGGTCATTCATGGCTTATATATGGCTATCCAGTTGCTTATCGTTATACAAGGGATGAAGAAATCAAAAATATTCATAAATCCGTATCATATTACTTTATGGACAATCTTCCCAAAGATGCACTTCCTTATTGGGATTTCGATTTTACAGACGGAAGCTATGAGCCGCGCGACTCATCGGCAAGTGCCATTTCTCTTTGCGGACTTTATGAAATGTGTAAGTTCTTGCCCGACGATTCAGAAGATAAACTTCTGTATCAGAATGCAGCAGATATGATGCTAAAATCCCTTCTTGAAATTTGTGAGAACAAAAACTCCCAAACCGATTGCCTGCTTGGATATGTGACCAATTCACGTCCACATTGTCAGGTTATCGAAAATTGTGAGCCTTTTGGAGATTATTTCTTCTTTGAGGCTTTGGTAAGAAAACTTAAACCCGATTTTGAATTATTTTGGTAAGAGGACAAAATTATGACATCTAAAATATTTTTCAATAATGAAAATAATTGTCTGACAGTGGGCAACAGCTTGTTTTCCAAAACCTTTGAAAACAGGAAAAACGCCCATGCCGCGATGGATGATGAAAATCATCTTTCAGAGCCTTTTTTGAAGATAACTGCCGATGGTGATAATGGGCAGCACACCTATTGCATATGGGAGGATTTGCCCGTAGTATATATGCCTGATTATAGCGAAAAGGTTTTACTTACCATCAAAGGCGAGCATTGGTTAATAAAAGCAATACGCCTCAGTGCGTTTACCGATGAGTATGACACGCTCACCCATGAAGAGGAAAATCATCTGTTCAAAATGAAGCTCTATCCCACCACAGGTGATATATTCTTCCTCGAAAATCCTCATGATGATAGTGCCATTGTCATAATTTCTGAAATGCCCGACTATCAGACCGCCACTTTAAGTGTTGAAGATGGCAATGTAATTTTAGAAAATGGTGGCAATGCTCTTGCACTCGGTTTTTGCAAAAAGGGCGAATGTGAAGCTCTTTGCCGAAGCTACTATCGCCATGCCCGCAAGGTGACATCTCTTATTGCAATGTCAAACACCTGGGGCGATTTTAACCGTTTTGATTGTGCAAGAGAGGATTTTGCCCTGAGAGAAATCGATGCAGCCAAAGAAATCGGCATTGAATCAATGCAGATTGACGACGGCTGGCAGATGGGCAGCACCGATGATCTGAATCTGCGCGATAAAGACGGCAGAAGAATATTTGACGAAAATTTCTGGGAACTGAATACCGAAAAGTTCCCCAATGGAATAGAATTCGTTTCGAAATACGCAGAGCAAAACAATGTCAAAGCAGGCTTGTGGTTTGCTCCCGAAAGTCATGACAATTTTGCGCTTTTGGAGCGCGACATAAACGTTTTGAAAAAAGCTTATTATGAGTGGGGCATCCGCTATTTCAAGCTCGACATGTATTGGATAACCAATCCTTGTCAAAGAGATAAATTCCTTGAACTGCTCAAAGCTATATATTCATTTGGTGATGATGTGCAGGTTCAGCTGGATGTAACCCGCAATGAAAGAATAAATTACCTTTGCGGTCGTCAATATGGCACCGTGTTTGTTGAAAACA
>SVJL01000065.1 GCA_015068985.1 Oscillospiraceae bacterium | reverse complement strand
GCTGTCAGCGAAGCTGACTGAGGGGTTGTTTTTTGAAAAAGTCATTCACAATCCCTCCACCAAGCAAAGCTTGGTCCCCCTCCCTTTACACAAGGGAGGCAACGCATTAGCCTAGTTCCATCTCACCTATAAACAATAATTTATAACAGTTCAGCTTATTCGCTTTCGGCCGGCATAAAATACACAATATGGAGACCAATATGAAAAATCTCAAAAAATTTGCAATTCTCAATCTTGGTGTGATTCTTTTAGCCATTGGTGTTTATTTTTTTAAAATACCAAACGGATTTTCAAACGGCGGCGTGACCGGTATTGGTACTATTCTTGCACAGATTACGCCAATAACCCCCGGTGCGTGGATCTGGATACTGAATGTTACCATGCTTTTGGTGGGATTTTTGTTTTTGGGCAAAAAAACCGGTGGCAAAACCGTTTATTGCAGTATGGTATATTCAGGAATAATTTATGTTTTTGAATGGATATGCCCGTTGGACGCACCTCTCACAAACGATACACTGCTTGAACTGGTGTATGCAATGCTTCTCACTGCAATTGGTTCTGCAATTATTTTTGACTGCGACGGTTCATCCGGTGGAACAGA
Source organism: Oscillospiraceae bacterium (assembly GCA_015068985.1). Classification (GTDB taxonomy): domain Bacteria; phylum Bacillota; class Clostridia; order UMGS1810; family UMGS1810; genus RGIG1828. The sequence goes on along the minus strand of SVJL01000065.1, from coordinate 9,870 downwards.
CATTGCAGCACTTATCTTAAAAAAATACACATCCATTAACGTTGGCAGTGCCTTGCTTTTTACAGATTGTTTGATTGCGGCATCATCATTTTTGGTGTTTGATGTTAAAACGGGTCTGTTTTCTATGCTTGGATTGTTTGCGAAAGCCTACATTGTTGACGGAATTATAGAAAGTCTTAACAGCTGCAAATATTTTGTTGTTATAACGTCAAAAAAAGACGAGGTTTCTTCATACATTATTAAAGAAATGCACCACGGTGCAACAGCCTGTGAAGCAATAGGCGAATATACCCAAGAGGGAAAAGCTATGATTCACACAGTTTGCCGAAGAATGGAAGCAATTAAACTCAGAAAACAAATTAAGCAAATTGACCCCCACGCATTTATTATTATCACAACAAGCAGCGAAATAATTGGTCGTGGATTCAGAGGCGTATAAAATCTTTTTTCGTAATATACATATAACATATGTATAAAGTCCGGAGGATGCAATGACAAATTATATAGTCAGAAAATTCATAAAAAATCATACCAATGTTGATAATCCGAAAGTCCGCACTCAATATGGCAAGCTTTCGGGAGTTGTTGGCATTGTGTGCAACGTTATTTTGTTTTTGGCAAAAATTGCCGTGGGATTAATATTTTCGTCGGTATCAATTATTGCCGATGCCCTCAACAACTTTACCGATGCGGCATCGAGCATAATAAGTCTTTTGGGTTTTAAGCTTTCTGAAAAGCCAGCCGATGCAGAGCACCCCTACGGTCACGGAAGATATGAATATTTGTCGGCAATGTGTATTGCAGTGCTCATAATTGTTATTGGTTTTGAGCTGCTCAAAACCAGCGTTAATAAGCTTTTTAATCCTCAGCCAATACTTTTTGGCATTCCACTTGTCATCGTTCTTGTTTTGTCGGTATTGGTAAAATTCTGGATGATGTCGTTCAACACAAAAATAGGCAAAAGAATTAAATCGAAAGCTCTTATCGCAACAGCTGCAGACAGCAAAAACGACGTTATTTCTACCATGGCAGTTTTGATTGCTGCTGTTGTGTCTAACTTTGTTGGATACAATCTCGACAGCATCGCAGGTATCGGAGTGTCGGTGTTTATTTTATTCAGCGGCTATCAAATGATTAAAGATACGATTGACCCAATGCTCGGAAGTGCACCTGATGAAGAATTTATCATAAAAATAAAAGATAAAATTATGTCGTATCCGGGTGTTATCGGAATGCACGACCTGATTATACACGATTATGGTCCGTGCAGAAAATTTGCAAGCGTACACGTTGAAATGGCTGCAGAAGAAAATGTTATTGAAAGCCATGATGTTATTGACAACATCGAAAATGACCTTTTGCAAAACAACGGGTTGCACCTGATTGTTCATTATGACCCTATTCTTACCAAAGACCCAATCACAAACGACATCAGGAGGCAAGTTGAACAGGTTGTTCAGACAATTGATAGCAGGCTTTCTATTCACGACTTACGCATTGTGCCCGGAACAACACACACAAACCTTATTTTTGACTGTGTGCGACCGGTTGAGGTTGGCTTGACAGAAAAAGAACTTAAAGAGGCGATATGCTGCAAGGTGAAAGAAATTGACAAAGGCTACAACTGTGTTATAACAGTTGATGACAGCTTTGTGCCGATAATTAAATAAGACATAAAACAAGAGGCTGTCTCTAAACAATAAGTATAACAATTCATTTGTAGGGGCTGATGTAGACATCCGCCAGTTATCTTGGGTCGATGTGGGCATCGACCCCTACATTTTTGAATATTTATACATTATGAATGTTTAGAGGAACAGCCTCTTGTCTTATTTTTTCTTCAGCATATCAAGATACGCTTTAAATTTGTCTTCTGTTGCATTAATTCCGGGATTGTAATATTTTTTATCAACCAGATTGTCGGGCAGATATTGCTGCTTTACGTAGGAATTAGGATAGCTATGGGGATATTTATAGCCTATTGCTCTTCCAAGCTTCTGTGCACCGCCGTAGTGACCGTCTCTGAGGTGTGCCGGAATGGTTCCGGCATTGCCGTTTCGGATGTCGGCAAGGGCTTCGTCAACAGCACAGATGGCACTGTTAGACTTTGGAAGGCTTGCAAGAAATATGACCGCTTCTGCCAACGGGATTCTTGCCTCCGGAAAGCCAAGCTGCATTGCAGAATCAACACAAGCCTTAGTAACCGTTATGGCTGTTGGATATGCAAGACCGATATCTTCGGCCGAAATAACCAAAAGTCTGCGACAAATGGAAATCAGGTCGCCGCCTTCAATGAGTCGGGCAAGATAGTGAACGGCTGCATCGGGGTCGCTTCCGCGAATGGATTTTTGGAACGCACTGAGGGTGTCGTAGTGATTGTCGGAATCTTTGTCGTGATAAAAAGCCGATTTTTGTGTGACTTCCAAGACATCGTCCTGAGTTATGAGAATTTCATCTTTAAGAAGTGCAAGCTTGCTTTTTATTGCCATATCCATTGAGGTGAGAGCTTTTCGGACGTCACCATAGCTTGCACACGACAAATGCTCCAACGCTTCATCGGTAAAGCTTATGCTTTTGCCATGATAAAACTCCTCTGCTCTTTTGCTTGCCCTCTCTAAAGCTGTTTTGATATCATCCTTTTCAACAGGCTTAAACTCCACAACCGTGCAACGGGAAAGAATTGCGTTATACACATAAAAATATGGGTTTTCGGTTGTGCTGGCAATTAATGTTATGCTTCCGTTTTCTATATATTCAAGGAGCGACTGTTGCTGCTTTTTGTTAAAATTCTGAATCTCATCAAGATACAAAAGCACACCGTTGACATTTTCGAGAGATTCCAGACCCGATGCAATGTCTTTAATATCTTTGGTTGATGCATTTGTTGCATTGAGCTTATAAAGCTTTTTGTTAGACACCGATGCACAAATGTTGGCAACTGTTGTTTTGCCCGTGCCTGACGGACCAAAGAAAACCATATTCGGAATGTCGCCCGACTTGATGATGTTTGTTAAAAATTTGTCTTCACCAATAATGTGGCTCTGCCCCACAACATCATCAATTGTTTGCGGTCTGACAGCATCTGCCAATGGCTTTATCATAATATCACCTTATTTGTAGAGAGGATATTTCTGAGTGAGAGCTGCAACGCCTGCTTTGATTTCTTCTTGTTTTTCGTCAAAAGAATTAAGGGTGAGAGCTATGAGGCGTGCAATTTCTTTCATATCGTCTTCTTTCATACCTCTGCTTGTTACAGCAGGAGTTCCTATTCTTACGCCGCTTGTGATGAAGGGGCTGGTTGTTTCAAACGGAATTGTGTTTTTGTTAACTGTGATGCCAACCTCATCGAGCATATGCTCTGCATCTTTACCTGTCATATCTTTTTTGCGAAGGTCGATGAGCATAAGGTGGTTGTCTGTGCCGCCGGAAACAAGGTCAAAGCCTTCTTCGATGAGTGCTGCAGCAAGAGCCTTAGCATTTTTGGCAACCTGAGTCTGATATGCTTTAAATTCGGGAGAAAGTGCCTCTTTTAAGCAAACTGCTTTTGCGGCAATAATATGCATAAGAGGTCCGCCCTGAATTCCGGGGAATACGGCTTTGTTGATTAGCTTTGCGTGCTCTTCTTTGCACATAATCATACCGCCTCTGGGGCCTCTGAGTGTTTTGTGAGTTGTTGTTGTAACAAAATCGGCATAAGGAACAGGGCTTGGATGGAGACCTGCTGCCACAAGACCTGCAATGTGGGCAATGTCGACCATCAGGTACGCACCAACGCTTTTTGCTATAACCGAAAGTCTTTCAAAATCAATTGTGCGGGGGTATGCACTTGCACCTGCAACAATAAGCTTTGGCTTACATTCGTTGGCGATTTTTTCGAGTTCGTCATAATCTATTAATGAATCCTTTTCGCTAACGCCATAAGGAACAATGTTAAAATATTTGCCCGAAATATTAACAGGGCTTCCGTGAGAAAGGTGGCCACCGTGGGAAAGGTTCATACCCAGAACTGTGTCACCGGGGTTGAGCACTGCAAAAAATACTGCAAGGTTTGCCTGAGCACCTGAGTGAGGCTGAACATTGGCATGGTCACAGCCAAAAAGTTCTTTTGCTCTTTCGATAGCGAGAGTTTCTACAATGTCAACACATTCGCATCCACCGTAATATCTTTTGCCCGGATAACCCTCGGCATATTTGTTGGTGAGCGGAGTTCCCATTGCTTCAATAACTGCGTTGCTGACAAAATTTTCGCTGGCAATGAGTTCAATTTTATTTCTTTGTCTTTCAACTTCCATTTCGATTGCATCGGCAACCGCGGAATCAACTTTTCTGATTTCTTCTGTGCTGTACATTAACACAAACCTCCTCATTTTATTATTTATTATATTATATAATCTTTTGACGAATATTTCAATAGCAAATGCGAAAAATGTTGATAAATTTGTTGAATAAATCGGTAATTTATGCTATAATTAACAAAAAAGTTCAAGGTGTTTAAAATATGTCTAAAATTATGGTGTTGGGCTGCGTATGTCAGGAATGTGACATGGAGTTCGCTGTTAATGATTATCTGACAAATGTTGTTAACTTAGACTATGATTCTGATAAAAAATCAGAATTTGAAAATATGGAATTGAATCGGGTTTGTTGTCCACATTGCAAAAAGTCGTTTACTTTTGAGATTCCAATGGTGTTTGTGAGCAGCAAATTGAAATATGCAATAAAGGTTAATCCGCAATCGTTTACGATAGAATCAGATACCGGTTCTTTTCCTGAATTTTTAATTCCCGACGGTTTCAGGCTCAGGGAGGTATATTTTCAGGTTGAAGCTTTAGAGAAGCACCGGATATTTGAAAGCCTATGTGATGACAAAGTTGTGGAATACATAAAGCTTTTAGAGTTTGATAACAGCGATGCTCTCCCCTTTGATGAGGTTAACCTTGTGTTTGATAACTGTGACAACAACACATATTGCTTTGACAAATACAACAGCACCAACGATTGTTTGGAAAAATACAATATTGATGCAACAAATATTAAGCTGCCACTCTTTGATGAATCAACGTTTAGCGGAAAGTGGCAAAGAATTAACAGATTAACAATTAATGATTATATAAAAAAGGAGAATGGATATGAGTAAACTCAAAAACGCCGTCATCGGTCAATCAGGTGGCCCGACAACTGTTATAAATGCTTCACTTGCAGGTGCAGTGGCAGAATATTTAAAGCAAGAAAACTGCGGAACAATTTATGGTGCAGTGAACGGAATTAAGGGTATTCTCCGTGAGGAATTTATGGATTTGAACAGCATTTTTGGCGACGAGAAAAATCTTAAATTGCTGATGCAAACTCCATCTTCATATCTTGGTTCTTGCCGCTATCGCCTCAACCTCGACGATGAGGAAGAATTTGCAAAGATTACAACCGCATTTAAAAACAACGACATCGGATATTTTTTCTACATTGGCGGAAACGATTCGATGGACACTGTTATGAAGCTTTCAAACAAGCTTGAGGGAACAGGAATAAAGGTTATTGGCATACCAAAAACCATAGACAACGACCTCGTTGGAACAGACCATTGCCCCGGATATGGAAGCTGTGCCAAATACATAGCAACCGTAGTTTCAGAAATGGCTCAGGATGCCGGCTGCTACGACATAAAGAATGTGTTGATTGTTGAGATTATGGGCAGAAATGCCGGATGGCTCACAGCTTCATCTGCTCTTGCCCGTGATGCAAAGCTTTCGGCACCCGACCTTATATACCTTCCTGAAAGAGCTTTTGATGAAGAAAGATTTTTGTATGATATCAGACAAAAGCTCCTTAATCAAGACACTGTTATAGTGGCTGTGTCGGAAGGAATCAAATTTGCAAATGGTGCTTATGTTGCAGAGGATTCGCAAGATTCCAAGCGTGATATGTTTGGTCACGGTCAGCTTGGAGGTGCCGGCAAAAAGCTTGAATATCTCGTTAAAAAAAGACTCGGCATAAAGGTTAGAAGCGTTGAGCTCAACATTCCCCAAAGATGCTGTGCTCACAATGCATCGCTCACAGATGCAACCGAAGCATTTGAGTGCGGTGCGGCAGCTGTTAGGGCGGCACTCAAGGGCGAGACAGGTAAAATGATTTCGATTGTGAGAGCCGATGATGCCGACTATAAGGTTTCGTTTGATGCCATCGACATCAACACGATTGCCAACAACGAAAAAATGATTCCCGATAGCTTCATTTCGCCCGAGGGCAATGACGTTACCGAAGAATTCATAAAATATGCCCGCCCCTTGATTATGGGCGAGCGTGAAATAATTTTTGAAAACGGTATTCCTGCACATATTGTGCGCTGATTATCTTTCGCTGATATAATAGGGTTCATCGTCGGGAAAAATAAGCTCGTCGATGTCCCCTATTATGGTCATTCGGGAACGTACATTTTTCGTCTTCTTTTGATTGGTTTAACCACGAATGATGGCATAAGAAGAAATATAATAAAAAAGTATGGAATAGAACCAAATATAATAAGTGATATGGATATGCTAAAGCAAAATGAGATATAGAGGTGTAATTCAAAAATGTTGACAAAAAATGTACGTTCCCATTTGTCAATCAGGAGACGATATGAATATGTTAAAACCAACCAAAAACATTTTGATAGTGTATATGATTGTTTCAATGCTTTTCCTTTGCTCGTGCAGCACAAAAGGCGGTGAAAACATCACGTTAGATGGTAGCTCGGGTAACTCGACTTCGGATATTACCGTGCACTCAGATGCAATAAGCAACGAAACGACAGAAGATGAAACATCTACAGATTCGCCATTTTTGGAGCCGGAAGTTTTTGTTGAATCAGGAACTGATAACGGTGAAGCAATTAAACAGATTTATTCAACCAACAGTAAAATCCGAGAGTTGGATTCTATATCCGGAATAGATGATGTTGTTGTAATTGTGAGCGGGAAGGGAATAACAAGGCGTGATGTTGAAACGGCAAAGATAATGAGAGGCGTAGATATAACAAATGATAATGAAACGGTTAAATCAATACTTCACAATTTGATGAAACACAAAGCAATGAAAGCCGAAGCCGAACGATTGAATATTGAACCCGATGCGGCTGATGTGGAAAAATATTGGAAACCTATCAAAGACGAAATTTATGACGAAAATGCAGACGAATTTGCCAAAGCCGATATGATAAGTTTAGGTCTTACAAAAGAAGAATACGTCCAAAGGCACATTCAAATTGGTTATGATATGTATCAGCGTGAAGCATTGTTTAAATTCGCTGCACCTGCTCATGGCGATTATGACAGGTTTGCAGATGAACTGATTAAAAAGGCAAAAATAGAATTCTTGGATAAAGAGCTTGAAGATATATATACTCAATAAACGGGTCATTTGGGGACGTACATTTTTCGTCATCTTTTAGTTGATTGATTAAATTCCTGATGAGATACACGAGGTGCAATTCAAAAATGTTGACAAAAAATGTACGTCCCCATCTGTCACAACAACCTCATAGCCGAAACAACAACCGACGGCAAAACCAAAACCTATGAGTACGGCGGTGACAACAGGCTTTATAAGGTAGTGGAAAACGGAGCCGAAACTATATATGAGTATGACCTTAACGGCAATCTGATAAAACGTGGAAATGATGAGTTTGCCTATGATGCAGATGATAAACTGGTATATTCCAATGTCAACGGAGTTGTCACAGCCCATGAAATCGGTCTTGACGGTCTTAGAAAAACCAAGACAACCGACAATACTACCACAACATATGACCTCGACGAAAACGGCAATGTTATCTGCGAAAATGACGATGACATCATCCTCGGGCATAAGCCCCTTGCAAAAGAGATTGACGGCGAATATTTTTATTATATCTACAACGGTCACGGCGATGTTGTTATGATGATTGACGAAAACGGCACCATCAAAAACAGCTACGCCTATGACCCTTGGGGAGCAATTGTATCTCAAAGCGAAACAATTGAAAACAGCCACAAATATGCCGGAGAATATTATGATGACGAAACAGGTCTCATATACTTAAGAGCACGCTACTATGACCCAAGCACAAGAAGATTTATTCAGGAAGACCCTGCAAGAGACGAACTTAACTGGTATGTGTACGCTAACAACAATCCTATAAAATACGTTGATCCAAGTGGACTTCGTTCAAAAGAAGCAGCAGATAAGATTATTAAGGATAATGCATCATATATTATTTCTGCAGCCCAAAACTTTGGTGTTAATCCTGGAATATTAGCAGCAACTATTTATGCGGAACAAAGATTGAATGTAGATTGGAAGGATGATTATATTGATGGAATTGTAGGTTTTTATGGAATGGATACATCCATCGGTATTGGACAAGTAAAAATTTCAACGGCAAAACTAATGGAAGATGAAGGATATATGCCAAAAATATCCCAAACAGATGCAGGTTGGAACGTTCCTATTATTGGATTTGTACATGGAAGCGAGCAAATGGCAAGAGAAAAGGTTTTGGAAATCCCTGAATTAAATATTAAGTACGCTGCGGGATACTTAAAATATTTTCAAGATGAATGGGAGGCTGTATATCCAGACATAGATGGCAAAACAGATATCTTAGCAACACTATATAATTTGGGACACAAACAAACATCTCCCAACTCAAATCCAAAACCAAATGATTTTGGTAAATTTGCAAAAGAAAATTATTTTCATGTACGAAAATTATTAGGGTTAGAATAGAAGGATATTATGAGAAAGATTTTAATAAAATTATGCATAATCGCTTTAATTCTTTTTTTAATTGTTTGGGGACTCTCGATTTTAAAGTGTGAAATTTTAACTTCTAAATACGGAAGTCAATTTGAACTTATTCACCAAGAAAACACTATGATTGGAAACATCGAATATTTAAAAGTATTAAATTATACAAGAGATACAGCACAGGTATATTATGTTTCAGAAAATCGTTCTGCCGGCAACATTCTTATGTTTTATAAAGATAACGATAACTGGTGTTGCGATAGTTGGAATACTGTATGGTCAAAAACCGGAAGTGCAGATGGATTTGTGTGGCCGTATATTCGGTAACTGCCAACTGTCATTTGGGGACGTCAGATTGTCGAATAATTAATACTAATTTGTTGTTTTGTCGTTAGATTTGTGATATAATAAACTCAACAAAAAAGTCGGGAGAATCTCTATACAATACAACTATTTTGGTCAGGTGAACAAAATTTCAAGTGTCATTTGGGGACGTACATTTTTGTCATTTGGGGACGTACATTTTTTGTCATCTTTTGATTGACTGATTTTGTCATTTGGGGACGTACATTTTTTGTCATCTTTGATTGTCTGATTTGTCGTCAAATAATATAAAATATGCCCGCCCCTTGATTATGGGCGAGCGTGAAATAATTTTTGAAAACGGTATTCCTGCACATATTGTGCGCTGATTATCTTTCGCTGATATAATAGGGTTCATCGTCGGGAAAAATAAGCTCGTCGATGTCCCCTATTATTTTTTGTGGTTTTGCCGGATTGAAATGTATTTTTGATTCATCGTTATTAATGTTTTTTTCTGTTGGTGTATTGTTGTTGATAACACTAAGCAAAGTTCTCATTCCTTTCATAATGAATAGTATATTCACTAAAACAGGATAAGATGCAAAAAAATTGACTTTTTCTGATGTGAAGTTTGAGATTTTCAGGCAAGCTCGAAATGACAGATAAATTATTGTTTGTAGGTGAGATGAAATTTAGTTTTGGCGTTGCCTCCCTTGTGTAAAGGGAGGGGGACCAAGCTTTGCTTGGTGGAGGGATTGTGAATGAAATTTTCAAAAACAACCCCTCAGTCAGCTTCGCTGACAG
>SVJL01000064.1 GCA_015068985.1 Oscillospiraceae bacterium | reverse complement strand
CTAAAACAAAGAAAAATTGTGACTTTTCAAGGCGGAAGGTCGAAGGAATACTGGCGTATTTCGAGACCGACAACGAAGTAAAGGTGCTATTTTTCTTGTTTTAGGCGAGTTCGGACACTAACGCAACTGCTTAACCAAACGATGGTGGTAAAGGATAATTTTAATATATAATAAACCATAATAAACGGAGGAAATAAAAATGAAGTTAAATAATGTAGATTTTGAAACATATTTCAGCAACTATCCCGACAAAAACGGCTATTTCGGCAAATACGGCGGTGTATTTATTGAAGACAATCTCAAAGCCGCAATGGCGGAAATCACCGAGGCTTATTATTCTATTTGTCAGTCGCGCCGCTTTATTGCAGAGCTTCGCCGAATCAGAAAAGAATTTCAGGGACGTCCCACTCCCGTAACCCATTTGGAACGTCTTTCCGATGCTCTTGGCGGCAAGGTTCAGCTCTATGCAAAGCGTGAAGACCTTAACCATTCGGGTGCTCACAAGCTCAATCATTGCATGGGCGAAGCACTGCTTGCAAAATATATGGGCAAGAAAAAGGTTATTGCCGAAACAGGTGCCGGTCAGCACGGTGTTGCTCTTGCAACAGCGGCTGCATATTTTGGTCTTGAGTGCGACATATATATGGGCACTGTCGATATAAAAAAGCAGGCTCCAAACGTTGCCAGAATGAAGATTCTTGGTGCAAATGTTGTTGAAGTAACTCACGGTCTCCAAACTCTGAAAGAGGCGGTTGACGCAGCATTTGAAGCCTACAGCAAAGAATATAAAGACGCTATCTATTGCATTGGTTCAGTTCTCGGACCTCATCCATTCCCGATGATGGTGCGCGACTTCCAGAGCGTTGTTGGCATAGAAGCAAGAGAACAGTTTGTTGAAATGACAGGCCATCTTCCCGATGCAATTGTTGCCTGCGTTGGCGGAGGCAGCAATGCCGCAGGTCTTTTTGCAGGCTTCCTCAATGATCCTGTTGATATATATGGCATCGAACCTTTGGGCAGAGGCGAAAAGCTTGGCGACCACGCAGCAAGTCTCAAATATGGCACCGAGGGTATTATGCACGGATTCAACAGCATAATGCTTAAAGACGAAAACGGCGATCCTGCTCCGGTATATTCTGTTGCAAGCGGTCTCGACTATCCGTCATCAGGCCCCGAACACGCATTTTTGCAAGAAATCGGCAGAGTTAAATATGACGTTATCGACGATGAAGAAACCGTTGATGCGTTCTATAAGCTTTCTCGTCTGGAGGGCATCATTCCTGCAATCGAAAGCTCTCACGCTGTTGCATTTGGTATGAAGCTTGCCAAAACAATGGAACACGGTTCAATTCTTATTAACCTCTCCGGAAGAGGCGACAAAGATATGGACTATATCATTGAAAAATACGGAATAAGATAAAATAAAAGACCTGTAGCAAAATACAACCCCAAAAAGATAAAAAATGTGGATGGTTGCAGTGTGATTCAAAAATCGTTTTGCTACAGGTCTTTTTACATAATATCATCCGATGTGCAAAGCTTCGTAATTCCTGCATTTTTGGCAATCTGAGCCGCTTTATCAAAACAATAGCACAGGTTCTCTTTTGCATGGGTATCACCCGACAAAATAAATTTTCCGCCCTTTTTAGCAATATATTTTAATATGTCAAGGCAGGGATATGGCTCTGTGCGATATCCTCTCGACATTGCTCCGGTGTTGATTTCAAAAGGCTTGTCAAAGGGGATTAGAGCATCAATTGCTTTTTGGTATGCAGCCACATAACGAGGGTGTGTTTCGTCAAACATACAGTAGCCCTCGTTAAACTTTGTTATCAGGTCAAAATGTCCGATAATATTGGCGTTTGATTTTTTGATACATTCCACAACCAACGGGAAATAGCTTTCAGCCGCCGAATATTGGTCACCGTCAAAAAATTTGTTGACGCCGCTTTCCCATATCTCTCTGGTGTGGTCGATTGTGAGAAATTCATTGCCAATCCTAATGTCGTGAACCGAGCCTATAACATAATCAAACGAAGACAAATCCTCGTCTGAATAAAGGTCTGTTTCTATGCCGCAAAGAATTTTGATTTTGCCTTTGTATTTTTCTTTAAGGCAGTTTATTTCTTCAACATATTTTGTCATATTTTCTTTGCGGATGCAGTAGGTTGCGTGAGGCATATATATGTGCCCCGAAAAACCTATTGTTCTGAGACCTTTTTCAATGGCAGATTTCACCATATCTTCAGGTGAGTCTTTGCCGTCACAATAGGTGGTGTGGGTGTGGAGATCCTCTAAAATCATTTTGTCATTTTCTCCTGCTTGATCTTTTTGTCAATAACGTGGCGGGAAGCAAGCTCTTTGTGAATGTCTTCAAGCGAAATTCCCATTTCTATCATCATAACCATAACGTGATAAGCAAGGTCTGCTACTTCATATATGGTTTCTTTTTTGTCGTTATCTTTTGCTGCAATAATGACTTCTGTACATTCCTCGCCAACCTTTTTGAGAATCTTGTCAATGCCTTTTTCAAAGAGGTAGGTGGTGTAGGAGCCTTCTTTTTTGTCGCTTTTTCTGCCTTCGATGAGCTTCATGAGGCTTTCGAGGGAAAATTCGCTTCTTTCGTCACTTTCCCACAAGGCGTTTTCAAAGCAGCTGTCGGTTCCTTTGTGGCAGGCGGGGCCGTCTTTGTCGACCACCACAACAAGTGCATCATTGTCACAATCGGCTGTGATAGACACGATGTGTTGGTAGTTGCCGCTGGTTTCACCTTTGAGCCAAAGCTCTTTTCGTGATCTGCTCCAGAAGCAGGTGAGACCTTTTTCCATAGAAATTTTGAGGCTTTCTTCGTTCATATAGGCAAGTGTGAGAACTTTTTTGGTGATTGAGTCCACCACAATAGCCGGAATAAGGCCGTCTTTGTCAAATTTGAGTTCGCTGATATTAATCATAGTTCCATACCTTTCAATATTATTTTCTATGTTATATTTGCATTAATTTATGGGCAATATGTTATTTTTCGTCATAAAAACAATCCAGCTCCAATTTTAGCACATTTGTGTCAATATAGTTCCATATTTTTTCGTAATCATATTTATTGCGGATAATGTGGTCGTGGTATGAGGATTGCCATATATTTTTGCCATATTATTTGTTACAAAAACGTTTAAATGTTGAGACGAACTTTGCAATTATGCCATATGATGTTAATATGTTTTGCGGACCGTCGAGGACGCCGGTCCCTACAATGATTTCAGATAACATCTGTTTTCTGTCCTTGGTACATATCGTCACAAAATATGCACCACAAATTAGTTTTTCGCAGCGAGATTCTTACAATCTGACCGGAATATTATGTTTTTTAAGCTCCTGTTTCAAATCCGAAATGCTAACCTCGCCAAAATGGAATATAGATGCTGCCAGACCCGCATCAACCTTTGGCAGGGTTTTAAACAGCTTAACAAAATCGTCAATGCAACCGGCACCGCCCGATGCAATAACCGGCACGTTCACAACGTCACACACCTTTTGGAGCATCTCCAAATCAAATCCGCCCTTAACTCCGTCGGTGTCGATAGAATTGAGCACAACCTCACCGGCACCATTCTCGACACAACGTTTAATCCAGCTTATTGCTTCCATACCCGTGTTTTCTCTGCCACCCTTGGCAAACACTCTGAAGGTTCCATCAACTCTTTTAACATCTGCCGATATAACAACGCACTGGTCGCCATATCTTTTGGCTGCTTCATATATGAGGTCGGGGTTTCTGATTGCACCCGAATTAACACTCACCTTGTCGGCTCCGCATTTGAGCACACGGTCAAAATCGTCTAAGGTGTTGATGCCGCCACCTACTGTGAGCGGAATAAACACCTTTTTTGCCGCTTCGCACAAAATGTCGGTAAAAAGGGCTCTTCCCTCTGCCGATGCGGTTATATCATAAAACACAAGCTCATCGGCTCCGCATTTAGAATAAAAATCTGCAAGCTCAACCGGCGATGAAACGTCAGATAAGCCTTCAAAATTAACTCCTTTAACAACCCTGCCGTCTCTAACATCTAAGCAGGGGATAATACGCTTTGTAATCATTTTGCCACCTCGATTGCTTCTTTCAAAGATATTGCACCGGTGTAGTATGCTTTGCCGATAATAGCACCGTACAGATTAAGAGATGCAAGCTTTTTGACGTCTTCAACAGAGGATACTCCTCCTGATGCCACAATCTGCATATCAAATTTTTCGCTAAGAGTTTTGTAGAGCTCGTGATTTGTGCCCATCATTGCACCGTCTTTGGAAATGTCGGTACAAATAAGAGTTTTAACGCCGATTTCCTGCATCTTTTTGCAAAAATCAAAGCATTCATATTCCGATTTTTCAACCCAGCCTTTAATGGCAACATATCCGTCTTTAATGTCGGCTCCAACGGCAATTTTGTCGCCATATTTGCTAACGGCATCTTTCAGAAAATCCTCGTTTTCAACAGCTGCCGTGCCAAGAATAACCCTGTCGATTCCTGCACTGATGTAGGCATCAACAACCTCCATACTTCTGATTCCGCCGCCAATCTCGCAAAAGAGAGAGGTGGATTTTTTTATTGCTTTAACAACCTCCAGATTAGGAGTTCCGCCATCTCTTGCACCCTCAAGGTCAACAATGTGCATATGGGTTGCACCTGCCGCTTCAAAATCGGCTGCAATTGCGGGTGGGTTTGTGCTATACACGGTCATTTCGTCGTAGTTGCCCCTGTAGAGGCGAACGGCTTTTTTGTCATACAAATCTATTGCCGGAAAAATAATCATTGTTTGTTCACCTCAATTTCGCAAAAGGCTTTTAAGATGCCAAGACCAACGTCGCCCGATTTTTCGGGATGAAACTGACAGCCGTATATGTTGTTTTTTGCAACGGCGGCTGTGAGCTCGGCTCCGTATTCGGCTGTTGCAATAACACTGTCTTGGCAGTTGGCTCCATAGAACGAATGCACAAAATACACGCAGTCGCCCTCGTTCAAATATTTGAATATTTCATTTTTTTTGTCCGAAAACTTAAGGGCGTTCCAGCCAATGTGGGGGATTTTTAAATCTGAGGGGATAACATCGGCAATGGGACGTATTTCACCCTTTATAAGCCCAAGCCCTTCGTGCTCGCCATATTCAAAGCTTTTGTCAAATAATAGCTGCATTCCAAGGCATATGCCCATAATTGGTTTGCCTTTTTTTGCCTCTGCCATAACAACATCTGCCATGCCGGACTCTCTCAGCTTTTTGATTGCATCTTCAAAGGCTCCCACGCCGGGCAGGATAACCTTTTCGCATTTTTCAACTTCTTCTTTGGTTTTTGCTACAATGGCATCTTCACCAATTGCGGCAAAAGAGCTTTTGAGTGAGAACAAGTTGCCCACTCCGTAATCTATAATTGCTATCATCAGAGAACTCCTTTTGTTGAGGGGATAACGTCTGCAAATTTTTCGTCAATTGCCACAGCCTGTCTCATTGCCCTTGCGGCTGCCTTGAATGCTCCCTCTATAATGTGGTGTGAATTTGTGCCGGCAAGCTGATTGAAGTGTAGTGTACATTTTGCCTCTCTCACAAAGCCAAGCCAGAACTCTGCACACAGCTCTGTGTCAAAATCGCCAACCTTCTGAGTGGGAATGGAGAGCTCGTAGCCAAGATAGGCTCTGCCCGAAAAGTCGATGGCACAAAGAATAAGAGCTTCGTCCATTGGAAGAATCATGTTGCCATAGCGCACAATACCTTTTTTGTTGCCAAGAGTTTCGGCAAAAGCCATGCCAAGGGTTATTGCCACGTCTTCGGCAGTGTGATGAAAGTCAACCTCATAGTCGCCATCGCATTTTACGTCAAGGTCAAATCCGCCGTGAGATGCAAAAAGGGTGAGCATATGGTCAAGAAATCCGCATCCGGTGGCAATGGTCGAATTGCCGCTTCCGTCAAGGTTGAGGCTAAGTTCGATTTTTGTTTCTTTAGTGTTTCTTTTAATTTCGGCTTTTCTCATTCAACATTCCTCCAATATCTTTTTTGTTGTGTCAATCAGAGTTGTCATTTGTTCTTTTGTGCCAATTGTTATGCGGTTATAGTCTGCAATTTTTTCTTTGTCAAAGTGTCTCACAAGGATGCCTCGTTTTTTAAGCTCTGCATATATTTTCTCGCCGCCAATTCTTTGGTGCCTTGCAAAAAGGAAGTTTGTGCAGGAATCGGTAACTTCAAAACCGAGTTTTTTGAGTTCTTCGGCGGTGAATTCTCTTGTTGCCATAATTTCTGCACAGTTTTTCTTTGTGTATTCGTCATCCATCACACAGCCAATGCCTGCAGCCATTGTCATAGAATTTATGTTGTAGGGATTGGTAGAGTATTTAATGGTGTTGAGGTCAGCTATGAGCGATTCGCAGCCAATGCCAAAGCCAAGCCTTGCTCCTGCCATAGAACGGGATTTTGAAAATGTTTGGGTAACGAGCAGATTGTCATATTTGTTTATGAGCTTCACCGCACTCATTCCGCCAAAATCAACATATGCTTCATCAATCACAACAACATTGTCGGGGTTTGAACTCACAATTTTTTCAATGTGAGAAAGGGGCAGAGCAATGCCGGTTGGGGCATTGGGGTTTGCAATAAAAATTGTTTTGTTTATGCCAACATAGTCGTCTGCGTTAATGGTAAAGTCGTCACGCAGGGGAATCTGGCAGTAGGGGATATTGTTAATTTGGGCAAACACCTTGTAGAATCCGTAGCTTATGTCAGGGAATGCCGCCGGATGGTCATCATCGCAAAAAGCCATAAATGCAAAATTCAGAATTTCGTCGGAGCCGTTGGTCATAAGAATCTGATTTTTGCTCACTCCAAGGTTTTGTGCCATAATGGAATGAAGCTCGCTACACTCCGGATCAGGATATAGCTGAAGCTTTTTAGCAGCATTTGCAGCATATTGAATTGCCTTTTCGGATGGTGGATATGGAGATTCGTTGGTGTTGAGCTTTATGTATTCATTGTCTTTGGGCTGTTCACCGGGGGTGTAGGGCACAAGACTTTTTAGTTTGCTCGAAAAAAATCTGCTCATTTTTCTATTCCTTTCGTCTAGCCTTCAATTCTTATAACAGCACTTTTTGCGTGAGCGGTGAGTCCTTCTTTGGTAGCAAAATATTCAACATCTCTTGCAACCTTTCTGAGGGCGTCTTTGGTGTAGTAGGTGTATTGAGTTTTCTTAACAAAGTCGTCAACCGAAAGCGGGCTCGAGAATTTTGCTGTTCCGCTTGTCGGCAAGGTGTGGTTGGGACCGGCATAATAGTCTCCAAGAGCTTCGGGGCAGTTTCTGCCCATAAAGATTGAACCGGCATGGCGGATAGCATCCAGATAATCAAAGGGATTGTCCACGCAAAGCTCAAGATGCTCGGGAGCAATTTCGTTGGAGATTTCTATTGCGGCATCAAGGGAGTCTGCCACAATGATTTTGCCGTTGTTGTCGATTGATACTCTTGCAATTTCTGACCGCTCAAGCTTTGGAATCTGAACCTCAAGCTCAGCCTGAACTTTCTTTGCAAGGTCGGGTGAATCGGTCACAAGCACTGCACTTGCCATTTTGTCGTGTTCTGCCTGAGACAGGAGGTCTGCTGCAACGTGCGAGGGATTGCTTGCCGAGTCGGCAACGATTAATATTTCGCTCGGTCCTGCAATCATATCGATAGACACAACTCCATACACCTGTTTTTTGGCTTCAGCCACAAATGCATTACCGGGGCCTACAATTTTGTCTACCTTTGGCACCGATTCTGTGCCATAGGCAAGAGCGGCAATTGCCTGAGCACCGCCAACCTTGACTATGGTGTCTACCCCTGCAATTGATGCTGCAGCCAGAATCACGGGGTTAACCCTTCCGTTTTGCATTGGCGGTGTTACCATAACAACCTCTTTGCAACCTGCAATTTTGGCAGGAATGGAATCCATAAGCACTGTTGATGGATAGGCGGCTGTACCACCGGGCACATACAGACCTGCTCTGTCTACCGGAATAATTTTCTGACCTGTCACAATGCCGTTTTCATCGTTTATTATAAAGCTTGTTCTAACTTGTTTTTCGTGAAATTTTCTGATGTTTGCGGCAGCATTTTTGAGGATTTCGATAAATTTTTCGTCAACGCTTGCCACAGCCTCGTCAATCTCTTCTTTTGTGACAATGAGTGATGAAAGCTTTGCTTTGTCAAACTTTTCGGTATATTCCAAAAGTGCTTTGTCGCCGTTTGCTCTCACGTTTTTAATGATGTCTGTAACAATATCCTCCACATTCACCTCAGGCACAGCTCTGGCAAATATGTCGGCATTTGCTACTTCGCCGTATTTTAAGATTCTAATCATTTTTTTCCTCCACTTGCTTTGCAAGACTTTTTGTAATTTTTTCAATCTGTTCGTTTTTAAACTTAAAGCTCGATTTGTTTGCAATAAATCTTGCACTGATGGGCACAATTGTTTCGTAAACCTGCAGGTTATTCTCCTTGAGGGTTGTGCCGGTTTCCACAATATCCACAATAACGTCGGAAAGTCCTAATATAGGAGCAATTTCTATTGAGCCGTTAAGGTGAATAATGTCGATATCACGCCCCACAGAAGCATAGTAGTTTTTGGCTATGTTTGAAAACTTGGTTGCAACTCTGAGGGTTTTTTGAGGATTGTCTCTGAAATCGGCCATCGCCGCAACTGCCATACGGCATTTGCCAAAACCAAGGTCCAAAAGCTCGTAGATGTCGGGTTCATACTCCAAAAGAATGTCTTTTCCGGCAACGCCAATGTCGGCGGCACCTCTTTCAACATATATTGCAACGTCCGACGGTTTAACCCAGAAATAACGAACTCCCTTTTCAGGGTTTTCAAATATGAGCTTGCGGTTTGTTTCCTTGATAGACGGACACTCAAACCCCGCTTTTTCAAACATGTCATACACTTTTTCGCCGAGTCTTCCTTTTGGCAGTGCCACGTTAAGCATTGTTTTCAACAATCTCCACCCCTTTCTCGTTCATTTTGAGAAGCTGCTTATATTTTATCTTTGAGGGTATTTCTTTTTGAGCCATAACGCTCTTACCACTTACGGTCATCATTTTAACCGCATCGGTAAGCATTTTAAGGTCACTTTGTTCATCATATATGATAAGGGTGTCTATGTCGTAGTCGGGAGCCGAATCTTCAAGACGTTCAAGCAAATCGGGATAAACAGCAAAGCCTATTGCGTGAGCCTTGCGGTGCATTTTTTTCATCAGCTTGTCATATTGACCGCCCGATAACACTCCCTCGGGGATTCCGTTAATAAAGCCCTTGAACACAATGCCGTTGTAGTAGCTCATATCGTTTATGACCGAAAAATCTATGTGTATTTTATCGCCAAATCCGGCACTTGCAAGAAGCGACACAATTTCTTCGAGTTGAGAGATGCTGTCTTCACATTTGCCGCCTGTGACAGCTTTTATTTTGGGTAACACGTCATCAACACTTCCGTATATTCCGGCAAGCTCTGCAATTGCTTTGGCACATTCCTCTTCGGCTCCGTTTTCTTTGCAAACCGAAATAATCTGATGGGCGTTTTTTTCACCGATGCATTTTGTTATCTGTTTTTCGGCATCGTGGTCAAGCTCTAATGCGGCAATCATATCGGTTATGATACCCATGTGTGAAATATCGAGCATAAAATCGTCTGATATTATTGCCAGACTTTGAGCTGCAAGAGAAAGAACCTCGTAGATGCTGTAGTTGTCAATGTTGCCGATACATTCCAAACCAACCTGCATAATTTCTTTAAAAGATTCTGTGCTTTTTGAAACTCTGTAAACATTTTCGTTGTAATAAACTTTCTGGGTATAGCCTATGCTGTCTTTGCTGTTTTTTATAATCGAAAGAGTAACGTCAGGCTTTAGCGCCATAAGCTTGCCGTTGGTGTCGGTAAAGGTGATGATGTTTTCCGAAACCAAAAAATCCTTGTTTCTCACATACAGGTCATATTCTTCAAATTTGCTCATTTTGTATTGTGAATAGCCGTATTTTTCATAAAGTGAACGAAGTGCAAAAACGGCTTTTTCGTCATTTGTTAAAAGGTTGTTCTCTATTTTCATAATATTTCCTCCAAAAGGGGTGAGATGTATTATACCAAAACTTTACTTTAGCATTTTACCACGTTAAAGCGATAAAGTCAACACCTTATTATACAATATCTTAATTTTACTCTATTTTAACAAAAAAGAGAACAGGTATTTGCTATTTTTATGTAAAAAGTGAACTCCAAATGCTTGGTGTAGCTGATAATTATATATTATTTACAATATAAATATATTTCTAATGAAGAAAAATATTTTGTCAATATTCTACAATATGTGATTTTAGTGATTTACAATTGGATTTTAGTGTGCTAACATAAGTTGGATGACGATAAGGAAGATAACACGCCATTCATATGCATTTCTTCGCTCATCTGTGCTTATCTTGCCTTGGGTATTAGAGGATTAATTGACCTTAATTATAAGATAAATTATTGTTTATAGGTGAGAAGAAATCAGGCTGAAGCGTTGCCTCCCTTGTGTAAAGGGAGGGGGACCAAGCTTTGCTTGGTGGAGGGATTGTAAATAATTTTTTTAAAAAACAACCCCTCAG
>SVJL01000063.1 GCA_015068985.1 Oscillospiraceae bacterium | reverse complement strand
TGACAGCTCCCCTTACACAGGGGAGCCTTTACACCTCTAAACAATAATTTATAAAAATCAAGTACTCATCCAGTTGCAAAGAGAAGCTAATAGAACGAGTGGCTCGCAAATACAGCGTTCTTCTTTATGCTCATCCAACTTATGTCACATCAATTTTTAAGCAACAAAAAACCACCGCATAATCATATTATATCAATATTTAATCACACAGTGGTTTAATATTGTTTTTTACCAATAAAGCTCAATATCGGGTTTTTTGATTCGTGCAAGAGCTTCAAAGAAGAAATAGTCGCCCCAGAGAGTGGACTCGGGATTGCTGCCATCGTTACGGTTATACATACCGTCGGAAAGAATGCCGTTTGCATTGGGGATTTTTTCGGTGAGGAAGTTATCGATGAGAGCATTGAGCATATCGGACACACATTTGAGGTGAGCTTCGTTGGGATGGAATTTGCTCATTTCAAGAATGCCACAGGCGGCAATTGCTGCGGCCGATGTGTCGCGGGGTTCATTATCTTCGGGACCAAAATCCATATCCCAATAGGGCACGTTATCTTCGGGCAGCTTCGCCATAAAGGTGTCGGTTATTTTTTTGTGCATATCAACAACATAATCTTCTTTAACGTATTTGTAGTTAAGAGCTGTGCCTGAAACGCCCCACGACTGACCTCTTGCCCAGCAGGAATCGTCGGAATAGCCTTGAACTGTGCGTCCATAGAGGGGTTCTCCGGTTTCGGGGCTGAAGAAAAATGTGTGATGGGTAGTATAGTCGGGACGTGTTATCACGCTGAGTGCTGTTTTAAGATGGTTTTGGGCAACATAGCGATATTTTCCGTCACCTGTTACATCTGATGCCCAGAAAAGGAATGGAATATTTAAAAGACAATCGATTATGAGACGGCGGTTGCCCTCTTCTCCCATCTGTCCCCACGCCTGAATAAATTTGCCCTTTTCGTGAAAACGGGTTATAAGATGGTCTGCTGCCATAACTGCAGTTTGCTTAGCTTTTTCGTTGCCGGTTATTTTGTAGGCTGCAACACATGAGAGAGAATATATAAAGCCTATGTCGTGAGTGTCGATACAAACTTTGTTTACAAGACGCTCATAATAAGAATCGAGCTGAGCCTCTGCCGCTTTGCGATATTTTTCGTCACCGGTGAGCTGATAGGCAAGCCATATCATACCTGTCCAGAAGCCGGGAGTCCATTCGTAATTAATATGACCTGTGTAAACATAGTTACGACTGTCGGAATTGGGAAACTCTCCTTCAAAGGTAACAATGTTTTCATCAATTCTTTTCAGAATAAAATCAATTGCATAGTCAAGTTTTTTTGAATCTAAAATGTTCATTTTAGTTTGTCTCCTTGTTTTATATTATTTTACAAATAAATATCCAAAGCGCGGTATAATCTGAGATGCATCAACAAATTCTCTCGCTTCGGGGAAGCAATAGGCAATGTTGGTGATAATTATTATCCAAAGAGCTCCCGACAGAGCTCCAAACAGTGCACCTGCAAGTTTGTTGAAGGTGCTTAGAAGCGGAAGCTTAGCTATAAAATCCAATGCTGTGATAAGCAGCCTTAGCAAATATTTTACTAAAAAATAGAGAATGAGAATTGAAACAATCGAAACTACGGCAGAAGAACAAGCCTCGGCAATCATTTCGTTTCCGGCTCCGGCAAAAAATGTTCCGATAGCTTCGCCGATTGTTGATTTTGCCACATAGTCAACGAAGAGGTCGTTGGTATAATAGATAACCAAGGCAGAAATTGCAATTGACAGCATTGAATATACAGAACGAATAAAACCGCGGCTTGAGCCGATTTTTATGAAAATCAGCAGTGCGATAACAACTGTAATATCATATATCACAAAATCATCTCCTTTAACGATGTCGGACAGATATTATTTCGGCAACATTATCATTTATACCAAAAGCAAAATGATAATTATCGAAAAGAACAACACGACTGTAATCAGAATTGTGTTTTTTTCTTTTTTTGATATCTCCGTCGCTATCTGCAATAATGGTTTCTTTGTCGAGCATAAGCAGGCAATGACCGTTGTTCACACTTATTGAACGAACATTATCTTTGCTTTCGCAATGGCCAATTTTTCTGCCTCTGTGATTGTATAACTCAACCAGCGAATCACTGAGGTCGGAATTGAAGCTATTGAAAAGAAATGCAATCTGACCGTCTTTGCTCACATCGTAGGTTTTGAGAAATTTGCCGTTGTAGTCCACAGACCATTTTTCGGCACCATTGGGGCTGAAGGCTTTTGTGAAAGAGTCACCAAATGCAACAACTGTGCTTGAGTCAACAAAATGAAGTCCGGTTACTACGCATCCTTCAATGGCAACCTCTTTGACAGGTTCCTGAGAAGCAACCGACAAAAACACAAGCTTGGAGTGAACCTCGGTTTCTGTTTTTTCTATAACAGAAGCAACAAATTCTGTGCCTGCGGGTGAAATGGCTGTGTCGGTTATGTGGCTACCCGTGTGCCATTTATATAGAGGTGACTGTTTGGAATTGTAGGCACTGAGGCAGGCTTTGTAGCCTGCTTCAACAGTGACGAGAATATAGTCACCCTTTTTGTTTACCGATGCGGATATTATCGCTTCGTTTGAATTGACGGCAAAATATTTGTCGTAATCGGTCATAACAATGGCTTTATCGCCGTTTTTGCTATACACAACAGCTCCGGTGTCGGCAGTGCGGATTATGGGATGACCTGCAAAGGTGTCGATTTTGTTTTTCACGCTCATATCCGGTCCAAAGCAAATAAGCGTTCCGTTTGATGCATACAGCACATTTTTGCCATACTTTGCAGTGTCACTGCTCTGAGTTTCGCCAAGAGTGTAGCGGTTGCCAACGTAGGAGCGGTGATAGCTGTTTGGCAGAATGGGGATTATGTCGGTTAAAATCAGCGTGAGCAAAATGACAACAATTGCAAAAGTTATGAGATATTTCTTCTGTTTTCTTTTGTCCAATGCCATAAAACGGCTGATTTTGCCTGTAATGAAACGTTTTGTGCTCTTTATAAGCTGTTCGTCATAGGTTATTACTTTATCATTTTCTGTATCATCGGAATCCGCATTTAGTTCTTCGTCTGTCAGTTCTTCGTCTGTCAGCTCTTCATCTGTCGGCTCTTCATCTGGTTCGGAATTATCTTCGCTCTCAGCCGACGGAGAACTATCTTTGCTTTCTTCGGAATCTGTCACAGTTTCCATATAGGCTTTCCACACAGATGTCGTTTCGTTCGTCTCAGCCTCAGTGACAGTTTCGGCGATTGGCTCACCCTCCAACTGAGGCGAGTCTGTGTTTTCTTTAATTTGGTTGTTTAACTCTTCGGGGGGTTCCGGATTGTTGTCGGTTTCAGAAACGGGAATGATTTCTTCATTTGAATCGAAATTATCCATTATCTATCCTCCTCAGTAGTATATTTCATAAAGTGCAAGCCCCTGTGGCGGAGCTGTTGGACCTGCAAAATTGCGGTCTTCCTTTTTTATTATTTCGGGAATTGCATCGGGAGACAACTTCCCCTCCCCCACTTTAACAAGAGTGCCTGTTATAATACGCACCATATTATACAGATACCCGTCGGCTTTTATGTATATGTTTATGAGGGGGCCATCCGTTTCAACATCTAAAGAATAAACTGTGCGAACGGTTGTTTCCATTTCGGGGCCGGTTGTCATAAAAGAACGGAAATCGTGGGTGCCTATTATGTGTTGTGCGGCTTTTTGCATTGCTTCGGCATTAAGACTATGACGAAGCTGCCATTCATAATTTTTGCTAAAAACTCCTGCATCGGGATCAGTGTTTATAACATAGCGATATTTTTTTGCCATGCAGGAAAAACGTGGATGAAAATCTTCATCTGCCTCTTCAGATGATAAAATGCGAATATCATCGGGGAGAGCATTATTTAGCACAAGAGCAATTTTCTCCGGAGGAATTGGTGTTTGAAGCCTGAATCCGGCAACATATTTAACTGCGTGAACTCCGGCATCGGTACGGCTGCAGCCATACACCCTGACATCTTCTCCGGTGATGCTTTGAACAGTTGACTCCAAAACCCCCTGAATGGTTGTTACTGTCGGCTGGATTTGAAATCCGTGATAGGTTGTGCCGTCATATTGCAAAACAAGTTTTATGTTTTTCATATTAATAACCCATAATTTTAAAATTGGTAATGTGAATCAATATTATAACAATGGCAAAAATAATCATAACTAAAAGGGAAACCCAATCAATACGTCCAATGCGAAGCTGTCGCATAGAGGTTCTTCCCTCACCGCCACGATAGCAACGACATTCCATTGCGGTGGCAAGCTCGTCGGCTCTTCTGAAAGAACTGATAAAAAGCGGCACGAGAACCGGAATTAGAGCTTTGGCACGCCTGAGAATGTTGCCGCTGTCAAAATCGGCTCCGCGTGCTTTTTGAGCCATAATTATTTTTTCGGTTTCTTCAAGGAGAGTGGGAATGAAACGCAGGGCAATTGTCATCATCATAGCAAGCTCATGAGACGGAAGTCCGATTTTTGAAAATGGCGAAAGCAGACGCTCTATTCCGTCGGTGAGCATTATGGGCGAGGTGGTGTAGGTCAGAAGGGAGCTTCCGATAACCAAAAACACAAGCCTCAGTGCCATATTAACTGCGTTAAGGAGACCTTCCTGAGTTATTTTTAAAAACTTCCACTCAAAAAGAACTGTGTCGCCTGCTGTAAAAAATATGTTGATAACGGCAGTGAAGACAATTATCACAGCAAGAGGTTTTATAGATTTTAATACAATAGAGAATTTCACCTTTGAAAGTGCAACAATGCTCAGACTAAAAAGCGCAACTGCCAGATATCCGGCAAGGGAATCGGCAAAGAAAATGAGCACGATGTAGCAAAGAGTGAAAATTATTTTGAAGCGGGGATCGATTTTATGAATCGGCGAATCAAGAGGAAAATATTGACCGAGAGTTATGTCTTTCAGCATTTTTTACCCTCCTCCAGATAACGGACAACGGCATCAACTGCCGAGTCTACTGTGTAGATATCGTCGCCAAGGTCTATGCCCTTTTGTTTAAGGTGGTTAACAACTCTTGTGACCTGAGGAACATTAAGACCAATGTTTTTGAGCGCTACAGAATCTTTAAACACGTTGGCAACAGAATCGAAAGCCAGAAGATTTGCATCTGATATGACAAGAATTTTGTCAACTGTGTTGGCAACATCTTCCATACTGTGGGAAACCAGAATCACGGTTGTGTTTTTTTTGTTGTGAAGAGCTGTGATACACGATAAGATATCGTTTCTGCCTGCGGGGTCAAGACCGGCGGTTGGTTCGTCGAGAATGAGAACAGCCGGTTCCATTGCCAGAACACCAGCTATGGCAACTCGTCTTTTTTGACCGCCCGAAAGCTCAAAGGGAGACTTGTCGAGAATGTCGGATTCCAGCCCTACCAACGGAAGAACATCGTCTATGATTTTTGAAATCTCTTCGGGGGTTTTGCCAAGGTTTGAGGGACCGTAGGCAATGTCTTTATAGACAGTTTCTTCAAATAGCTGATATTCGGGATACTGAAAAACAATGCCAACAGTGCTGCGGATTTTTTTCATATCTATTTTATCGTCGCAAAGGTTATGACCATTGACTATAACACTGCCCGAATCGGGTTTTATGAGACCGTTTAAGAGCTGAATAAGAGTTGACTTTCCGGAGCCTGTATGACCTATAAGAGCAATAAAATCGCCGTCTTCAATTGTAAATGATATATTGTTGAGTGCGAGCTTTTCAAAAGGACTGCCTTTGCCATAGGTGTAGCTCACATTTTGTACGATTATCGGCATAGCTTATATATCTCCTCTGTACATTCATCTACCGTGAGAACGTCATCTCTGATGTTGTATCCTTTTTTGCGAAGCTCCCATGCAAGAAGCGTTGCCTGAGGCACATCAAGACCAACTTCTCTTAATAATTCAACATTTTTGAACACATTGCGCGCAGTATCGTCCATTATGACCTTGCCCGAATCTATAACAACAACTCTCTGAGCTTTTACGGCTTCGTCCATGTTGTGAGTTATCAAAACAATTGTTATACCGTAGAGGGAATTGAGGTCTTCGATGGTCTGAATTACTTCCCGACGGCCTATGGGATCGAGCATTGCGGTGGGTTCGTCCATAACAATTATCTCGGGCTTCATTGCAATTATTCCGGCAATGGCAACACGCTGTTTCTGACCGCCCGAAAGCATATGGGGTGAGTGTTTTTTGTATTCGCTCATTCCCACCTTTTCGAGGGCATCATCAACACGACGGCGTATTTCTGCCGGCTCTATGCCAAGATTTTCGGGAGCAAAGGCAACATCTTCTTCAACAATTGAAGCAACAATCTGATTGTCGGGGTTTTGAAAAACCATTCCAACCTTGCCCCTCACATCCCAAAGACGCGATTCGTCGGCGGTGTCTATTCCGCCAACATACACCTTTCCTCCCATTGGAAGAAAAATTGCATTGAGATGCTTGGCAAAGGTGGATTTGCCGGAACCGTTATGACCGAGAACCGCAACAAATTCGCCCTGTTTTATATTTAAGCTGACATTTTTGAGAACTTCCTCACTTGTGCCGTCTTCGGACACATAGGAATATATCAAATCTTTAACTTCTATCAAGTGTTATCACTCCGGGGAACTTATTTTTCAAACCATCTGGTAGTGTAGCCGCAAGGAAGCGGCAATTGATTTGATGTCATTTTCAATCCGAGCTCGTCGGATTGAATCTGACCTTGAAACTTTGATTTTATCAGATATGACAATACGTTGGACACCACTGTGTGGGAAATACCTGTGGTGTAGGAATTGACAATAAACAAAAGTGGTTTATCGCTAAGAAGGGCAGTACATTTTTCAACAAGAGGAAACAGCTCGTCCTCAAAACGCCACAGCTCTCCCTTGGGGCCTCTGCCATAGGTTGGAGGGTCCATAATGACAACGTCATATTTGTTGCCTCTGCGTATTTCACGTTCTACAAACTTGACACAATCGTCAACAATGTATCTTATGGGAGCATCGGCAAGACCTGACGATGCGGCATTTTCTTTTGCCCAGTTAACCATTCCTTTTGCGGCATCAACATGAACAACCGATGCACCTGCCGATGCTGCGGCAACTGTTGCACCGCCTGTGTAGGCAAAAAGATTTAAAACCTTTATGGGGCGGTTTGCCTGAGAGATTTTTTCGATGATGAAATCCCAGTTTGCCGCCTGCTCAGGAAAAATGCCTGTGTGCTTAAAGCCCATGGGCTTTACGTTGAAGGTGAGAGAGCCATATTTTATCTGCCACGCATCGGGAAGCTTTTGGCGGTATTCCCATGAGCCACCGCCCGATTTGCTGCGGTGATAGGTGGCGTGGGCATTGTTCCAAAGGTCTTTTTCGGTGCGGTATGACCATATTGCCTGAGGGTCGGGACGAACGAGGTAGTAGTCACCCCATTTTTCGAGCTTTTGACCATCGGAGGCATCAATTAGTGTGTAGTCTGTCCATTTATCTGAGAGAAGCATTGTTTTCTCCTTATTTGTTATTTTTTAATGCACGAATGTCGTTTCCGGCAAAGCGGAGCACTCTGAATTCGTTTTGCAACCGTGACATAACACGTTCCTGATATATGTCTGCTATTTTGCCAAGAGGAAGATTTGTGCTGATGACAGTTGACTTTCCTGAACTGAGACGGGTGCTGAGAAGGTCAAAGAAAACAGACTGAGTGTAGGATGTTATGAACTCGGTGCCAAAATCGTCTATGACCAAAAGATCGCAATCATAAATGGATTCGTAGACAACATCATAAAGTTCTCTGTTTATTTTGCCGAATTTGTAGTCTTCCATAAACTGAAACAGCTTATAGGACGATTTGTAAATAACCAAATAGCCTTTTTCGGTCACGGCATTAGCAACAGAGGCGGCAAGAAGGGTTTTGCCAAGACCTGACGGGCCGCACAAAAGCAAATTGCCCGAATCGTTGCCGTCGAAGGAGCTGGCAAATGAGGTGCAATCAGCGTAGACAACTCTCATTATGT
The DNA here is from genome assembly GCA_015068985.1 of Oscillospiraceae bacterium. Lineage (GTDB taxonomy): Bacteria > Bacillota > Clostridia > UMGS1810 > UMGS1810 > RGIG1828. The sequence goes on along the minus strand of SVJL01000063.1, from coordinate 2,601 downwards.
CACGGGGGGAAACCCCTAAAGACGGATCAACCTCGCAGGGGTAGTAGGAAAGCTCGAACTTATCGAACGATGAATTCTTGAGAGCGATATTTTCGCTCTTCTCTCCCGGAAGGGCAAGAGCGTCTCTTAGTTTTTTCATATAGCAACCGCATTTTTTGTTGTTTTCCCGATAGCCTGTGTCGGAGCAGAGGGTGCAGGCATATTGCGGCTTGTATTCGGTGATATTATATTTTGTTATGATGCTTTGCTTTTCTTTTCGAAGTGCATTTGCCTGAAGCTTAATACGCTCGGCGGCTTCCTGAGGAGAGATTTTTTCTTCAAGAACGCTTTTGGCATTGTTGATTGCAAGGGAAGCTATTTCACGGTCGATTTCTTCAATGCGCGGATAGCCGGCATAGAGCATATCTCGTGCATTATTTTTAGCCGTTTCATGTTCGCTCTGAAGACGGCGGTATTGCGCCTGAATTGCGGCGTGTATATCATTTATTGATTGCATCGTCTCCACCTCCGTAGCGTGACATCATTTTTTCTATCATTTGTTTTTCGATTTCGCCTATTGTGTTATCCTGAGGATAGTTTCTGAAAGTGCTTTTTTTGATATTGGACGAAAGAGGCTTGTCTTTTTTTGTCTTTTCACCGCCAAGCTCGCCCCTGATTACGGAATCCATATAGGGGAACGAAATGTTGCCGGTGTTCATAACTGCCTTATCGAATGCAAGCATTATGAGATCTTCATCGGCTTTGTATTCGTTGAGCCAGGTTAAAAGATATTTTTCTTCGGTGGTTGTGAGGTCACGGCCTCTTATTTTGAATTTCTTTTTATATTTTGAAAAAGTGCTTTGTTCTTTACTTTTTTTCTTAACATAGCTCAGCGCCTTTTCGGGAGTGTTGATGCCCTCATCTGCCCACGAATACGCAATTTTTTCGATATAACGCATATTGGTTTGAGAAATTGAAACACAGTATTCAAACAAGACTATTATAACCTGCTCGGGGAGCTTGAGATAGTCGATGAAGCTATAGATTATTTTGTAGTCGTTTGAGCTGAGGCTCTTGTTTATAAGCTGGCTGATTATTGCAAAAAGATGAGCAAGCTTTTCGTCGGAGCTGACAGTTTTTATGACGCTGGCTGCACGGTATGACGAAGCCACAGATGTGTTGGGCGAAAGAAGCGGTGCATTTTCCTTTGGCTCGTCCAAAGGCTTTTGCACACTTTTTTCTTTGATGTCGGCAGTGATTGTGTGGAGATTGATTGATGTTTCATTATATGACAAAACGCCACATTCCTGCCAGAACTTCAGTGCACTGACAACATCAGATTTTAAAAGACCTGTGTCGTCAGATATCTTTTTTAAAGACATTTCGGTACCTGAATGTGAATGACGGGCAATGTAGAGATAAACCTTTATGTAAGATGCATTTGCGTCTTTTATGTATTTATCGACAAAAGCTGTGCTGATGCCAAACATATCTGTTGAAGAGTTAATTTTGATGGTGTCCATCTGTTTTCCTCCAAATTCAGCCAAGATATATTAATTATATCACATTTGTACCTTTATTGTAAAGATGTTTTGCAAATAAAAAAAGCCGGTCATTTTTGTTTGTTACCGATATGGGATGAACTTGTCGCCTGCAACAAAAATCCTTTTGCAAACGCAATAATATATATGCGTTTGCAAAAGGAAGTGTTGGTTTTATTTGTTTATAATATTCTCATACATACGTACTGCAATGGCAAGAACCTGTTGCTTCTGAGTGTTATTTTGAGGAGCAAACATATTATCCCCTACTCCGTTTAGTATTCCATTAGCCGACATAGCATACACTGCATTTTTTGCCTACGAAGAAATAAGGGAATCATTTGTTTTTTATAAAGACTGTCCGTTTCGTTCAATGTGCCAAATCTTTGTAGGGACAGATGCCCACATCTGTCCGTTTTCGGGTCGATGAAGGGCATCGACCCCTACATTGTACGAATTGTTTGTATGATTTAGATGACAGTTTATTTTAGAAATTACGACACGTAAGGTTTAGATGCAATTAGTTTTTCGCTTTATAATTAAATGCTTAATTATAAATTCAATCATCATAATTACTAAATAACTAATACCATAAACAACTGTTGCTATAAAATAAGTTAAATCTCCTTCTAAATCGTACCATATCTGTTTATCAACCAAACTATGATAATATAATTGACCGTTAATACACATTCCCATCGAAGAAGCTACCAGAATGAGTAAACAACCTATCAAAAATTCTTTTCGACTATTGCTTAAAAACAAATTCAAAATTGATACGATAAAAGTCCATATCCAAATTGTTTTCATAAAATCTGTTCCTGCACTTCCAAAAACCACACATGGAACTAATATTGAAATGTTTATAACACTTAATAATACTTTTCTCATATTAGCAACTCCTTTCGACAACATTCGACATTTCTTAATTGCGACACATAAGGTTTAGATGCAACTTGTTTTGTCGATATAATCTTTCAAATTTAGACTATACGGAAAGCAACGCATAAAAGAACTTACTAATTCTTTATCTTCGCTTAAAATCAAAGTCAACGAACTATCCCAAGCCACAATTTCTATC